>CAYZFU010000284.1:0-3731 GCA_964477725.1 uncultured Halopseudomonas sp. | reverse complement strand
GGGAAATGGAAGAAGTGCTCGGTGCGCATCCTGCCGTCGCTGAATGTGCGGTGATCGGCATTCCGGACGAACTGAAAGGCGAATTGCCACTAGGGCTGGTAGTGTTGAAGGACGGAGCGGACATGGAAGCAGGGAAGCTCAGCGACGAGCTGATACTGGCGGTCAGGCAGGAAATCGGAGCTGTGGCCTGTTTTCAGCGCGCGCTGGTTGTGAGCAGATTGCCCAAGACGCGCTCAGGAAAGATTCTGCGCAGGATCATGCGTCAGATGGCGGCAGGCGAAAGCTATACGGTACCCTCGACCATAGACGACCCGGCCTGTCTGGCCGAGTTGGCTACGAAAATGGAATCTCTGCGGCTGAACATCGCAAGCTGATCGTCCGATAGCCGCCTCGCCGGTACGGTTGGTCGTTTCACTGGGCGCGTCAATTTGCTAAGGTTGGCGCCATCGAATAACGGAATGTGCTCCCACATGTTCCGCCTCCTGCATACCGGTGACAGGAGGCACAAGAAGCTGTCCGGTATTGGCGAAGGGGTCCGAATTGATCAAGGTACTCGTGGTTGATGACCATGATCTGGTACGCATGGGGATCACCCGCATGTTGAGCGATGTCCCGGGCCTTACGGTGGTAGGCGAAGCGGATTGCGGCGAATCGGCACTCGATCAGGCGCGCAAGCTCAAACCGGACGTCGTGTTGATGGACGTGCGCATGCCCGGCATCGGCGGGCTCGAAGCTACTCGCAAGATCACCACGCATGATAGGCATATCAAGGTCATTGCCGTCACAGTCTGCGATGAAGAGCCGTTTCCCACCCGGCTGATGCAAGCCGGCGCGTCCGGATACGTCACCAAGGGAGCGGCGCTTGACGAGATGGTCAGTGCGATCCGCAAAGTCGCTGCCGGTCAACGGTACATGAGCCCGGACGTCGCTCAACTGCTGATATCCAAGCTGTACGATCCGTCGAGCGACTGTCCCTTCGACTCGCTGTCTGATCGCGAAATGCAGATTGCGTTGATGATTGTCGGCTGCGAAAAGGTCCAGAGCATTTCGGACAAGTTGTGCCTCAGCCCGAAGACCGTGAACACCTACCGCTACCGCATTTTCGAGAAACTCGGCATTACCAGTGACGTGGAGCTGACCCTTCTGGCTGTGCGTCATGGCATGGTCGACGCTGCCCCGAATTGAACATGAATCACAGCGTGTTCGATCCCCAGGCGTTCCTTGCTACCGCAAGCAGCAAACCCGGCGTCTACCGCATGCTCGACGAGCAGGGCGAGCTGCTCTATGTCGGCAAGGCACGCAACCTCAAGAAGCGACTGGCCAGCTACTTCCGCAAGACCGGTCTGAGTCCCAAGACCGAGGCACTGGTGGCGCGCATCCGTGCGATAGACACCACCATCACGGCCAACGAGACCGAAGCCTTGTTGCTCGAGCAGAGCCTGATCAAGGCATCGCGTCCGCCTTACAACATTCTGTTGCGTGACGACAAATCCTATCCCTACGTCTTTCTCAGCCAGGACGAGTTTCCGCGGCTGGGGCTGCATCGCGGCACCAAGAAAGCCAAAGGAAGGTATTTCGGACCATATCCGAGTGCCGGCGCCATTCGTGAGAGCCTCAATCTGTTGCAGAAGGCGTTCAAGGTTCGCCAGTGCGAGGACAGTTACTACCGCAACCGCACCCGGCCCTGTCTGCAATATCAGATCAAGCGCTGCAAGGGCCCGTGTGTCGGCCTGGTGGACCCGCAGGAATACGCCGAGGACGTACGCCACTCCGTCATGTTTCTGGAAGGCCGCAGCAACGCCCTGGCCAGCGAGCTGACGCGGACGATGGAAAGCGCGGCCGAGAACCTCGACTTCGAGCGCGCCGCCGAACTGCGCGACCAGATAGGCATTCTGCGCCGCGTGCAGGATCAGCAAAGCATGGATACCGAGCAGGGCAACGTAGATATTGTCGCTGCGGCCGTCTCGCCCGGAGGCGCTTGTGTTCATGTGGTAATGGTGCGCCAGGGCAGGGTGCTTGGCAGCAAGAACCATTTTCCGCGAATCGGCATCGAGCACACACCGGGGGAGGTCGTCGCCGCGTTTATCCCGCAGTATTACCTGGGCGGCGCCGAGCGCGAGCTGCCTGGTGAAATCATCGTCAACGCCGTGCACGACGATCTGCAGGTAATCGGCGAAGCACTTGCCGTGGCGCGTGGATTCGGCGTGACTATCAGCCACCGGGTCCGGGGCACACGCAGCCGCTGGCAGCAACTGGCAATCACCAACGCCGAAGCTGCGCTGACCGGCATGCTGGCCAACCGGCAGAATATGCAGACGCGCTTCGATACGCTGCAGGAAGCGCTGGGCCTGGATGAAACGCCTACGCGCCTGGAGTGTTTCGATATCAGCCACTCCAGCGGCGAGGCCACGGTCGCATCATGCGTCGTATTCGGCCCGGAAGGACCGCTGAAAAGTGATTATCGCCGCTACAACATTGAAGGTGTGACAGCCGGTGACGACTACGCTGCCATGCGCCAAGCGCTGAGCCGACGCTTCAACAAGGTGAAGGACGGCGAGGGCAAGCTGCCTGACATCCTTCTGATTGATGGCGGCAAAGGCCAGATGGGCATGGCTCTGGACGTTCTCGGCGAGTTGATGATCCATGACCTGACCGTAGTCGGAGTCGCCAAGGGCGTCACACGCAAACCGGGTCTGGAAACGCTGTATCTGAACGAAACCAACAATGAGCTGGTGCTGCCCGGGCATTCGCCCGCGCTTCATCTGATTCAACAGATTCGTGATGAAGCACACCGTTTCGCCATCACCGGCCACCGCCAGCGCCGCGGCAAGACCCGCAACACGTCTACACTCGAGGGGATCGAAGGTGTAGGGCCGAAACGCCGGCGCGAGCTGCTCAAGCACTTCGGCGGGCTGCAGGAGCTATGCCGTGCAAGCGCCGTCGAGATTGCAAAGGTGCCGGGTATCAGTAAAAAACTTGCTGAACAGATTTATGCGGTTCTGCATAGCGACTAGAATGGCTACAAAGCCGATAGTCGAGATTACATGAACATTCCGAACATACTCACGCTCCTGCGGGTTGCGTTGATCCCGATTTTCATCCTTCTGTACTACCTTCCCTTTGGCTGGAGTTATTTGGCTGCGGCAATCGTTTTCACTTTCGCCAGTCTGACCGACTGGCTTGACGGATATCTTGCGCGCAAGCTTGAGCAGAGCACGCCGTTTGGGGCCTTTCTGGATCCGGTCGCCGACAAGCTGATGGTCGCGGTGGCGCTGGTTCTGCTGGTGCAAAGCCATGGCAATTTCTGGGTCACCGCCCCGGCAGCGGTTGTTATCGGGCGCGAGATCGTGATCTCGGCACTGCGCGAATGGATGGCCGAGATCGGCGCCCGCGGCAAGGTGGCAGTATCCAGGCTCGGCAAGTACAAGACAGCGGCGCAGATGGTGGCCCTGGTCGTACTGTTGGCCAACCCGCCGGTAATGACCAACTGGGTCATTCTCGGTTACGCGTTATTGATGGTTTCGGCGGTGCTGACATTGTGGTCGATGTACGTTTACTTGCGTGCCGCATGGCCATACATGAGCATGGAAACTGCTCAAAAAAGCGACAAATAACTTTTTCTGAATCAACGACTTGACAGCGCGCCCGAGCGAGATAGAATGGGCGCCGTTCCAAAGCGGGAATAGCTCAGTTGGTAGAGCACGACCTTGCCAAGGTCGGGGTCGCGAGTT
>CAYZFU010000283.1:0-3757 GCA_964477725.1 uncultured Halopseudomonas sp. | reverse complement strand
CAGATCTACACCAATATCAACATTGCACTGATCAATGCTCAACCTCTGCACGATTTCCTGCGCAATGAACCGCAATGGGGCTTGCAGCTGCTGACCTCGAATGTCTCAGGATTGCAGCAGCGTCTGGTCGACACCTGGACCAAGCTCTTCGACAAGGAAATCCGCGCCGGACGGATCAACCCGGAAATGGACGCCGAGAGCCTGGCGTATTTCATCATCCGGATTGGTGAAGGGACTATTTACTGCGATCTGATCTGTGGACGTACGCCTGACCCGGAGCCGGCCTCGCATGCGTTCCGTTTGCTGGTTAACGGGCGCTGTAGCTAAGCTTGCCGCGCTGGCCAGTCCAGAATGAAAGCTGCCCCGCCGAGCATTCGGGATTGTTCGGCGCGGGCCCGCCCCTGATGCCAGAATATCACCCGTCGCACGATGGACAGACCAAGCCCGTAGCCGCCTGACGCACGTGTACGGCTGTCATCCAGTCGCAGAAATGGCGTAAAGACACGCTCGCGAAATGCCTCGGGGATACCCGGACCATCATCCTCGACCGTGACCCGGCAGCGTCCGTGTTCGACACGTGTGGTGACCAGCACCCGCTCGCTCGCATGGCGCATGGCATTGCTCACCAGATTGGCGATCGCGCGCTGCAGATAGCGCGGCTCCGCGTCGACCTGCGTGCCCCTGCCTTGCGTCTGGTCGGCATGCTCAACAGCAATCGAACGGCTCAGCGGCGCGAGCTCGGTGATCACCTGGTCAACCAGTGAGGGGATATCCGTGGGAACCAGCGTCAAAGCCGGTGCACCCTGTTCCAGCCGCGCGTAAGTCAGAATCTCGTCGACAAGCATGTCGAGTTCGCTCAGGTCGCCGTCCATACCTTCCAGGTAGCGCTTTCGATCTTGGTCGGTAGCGGCCGTTTCCACCATTTCCAGGCCGAAGCGCAGCCGCGCGACGGGGGTGCGCAACTCGTGCGACACCGCCCCGATCATCTCCCGTTGCAGGCGCATCAATCTCTGCAGATGGCTGGCCATGTCATTGAATGCACGTGACAATCGGCCTACCGAATCCTGGCCCGCCGTACTGACACGTGTGTCCAGATTGCCTCGGGTGATGTGACTGGCTGCCGCTTCAAGGGTACGCAGCCGCTGCTCCAGCTGACGCACCAGCAAATAAATGAGCAGACCGCCGAGCGTCAGGAGCAGCGAACCGGTAATCACCAGCAGCTCAGTCGGATACGGGTCCATCCGATAAAGCGGGCCAAGGCCCAGCACCCAATTGGTGTTGGGGATTTTCACGTACAACAGCACCGAGTCCCCTTCCGGTCCCAGCGCCATGACCGTGTCACTTTCTTCCAGCCGGCGTCGCTGATCCAGATCCAGCTCACCGCTATCGATAGGTGTGAGATGCAACGGATAGCCGAAGCCTTTTTCGCGACGCAGCTGTTGCAGCCGTTCAGGCATCGCTCGTTCCGGATAACGCACCAGTTCGTCGGTGATCAGATAAAGCGTGGCGCGCCCGAGCTGTTCGGAAATGCGCTGGATATCAGCTGTCAGGACGACCGACTCGGAAAGATCGACCAGAGCGTAGACGCGCACCTGCGGAGGCGCCTGAGGCCGTACCAGCACCCGGCCCTGAATCAATCGTGCCCAATAGTTGGACTCCAGATCGAGATCATCCAGTTGCGCCAGCTCCAGCGGCACACCGATCAAGCGGGTCCAGGCCGCCAGGGTACGCAGGCGCTCGGACTGGTCCATTGGTTGCAGATTGTCCGCCATCAGCCGAAAGGTGCCGCTGGCTATCCGTTCGCGATAATCCTCTACTCGCGCCCCGTTGACCATTTGAACGATCAACAGACCCAGCAGCGAGACCGTCACGAGCACTAGTAACATGCCGCCGTAAATACGAAAGAAGATCGAATTCACTGATCGGACTCAGGCGCCACGAACAGATAGCCCTTGCTACGTACCGTCTTGATGATGCGCGGCATCTCCGGATCGTCGCCGATCTTCGGCCGGATGCGCGAAATGCGGACGTCGATCGAGCGATCCTGTCCGTCATACTCGATGCCACGCAGCGCAACGAAGGTTTCCTCGCGGCTGAGAATTCGTCCGGCATTGCTTGCCAACAGCCAGAGCAGATCGAACTCCGCGCCGGTCAGATCGATCAGCTCACCGTTGAGCCAGGCCTCGCGGCGACCATGATCGACCGTCAGCGCACCGAATTCCAGACGTTTCGGCACGGTCGGTTGATCGGCTTCGCCACGCCGGCGCAACAGGGCCCGGATGCGCGCGAGCAACACCTGCGGGCGCACCGGTTTGTTGACGTAGTCATCCGCGCCCAGCTCCAGGCCCTGGATGTGGTCCTGATCATCGCTGCGTGCCGTCAGTATCAGAATTGGCCGGGTAAAGCCTGCCGCGCGAAGGCGCCTGCAGATACTCAGGCCATCTTCGCCGGGTAGCATCAAATCGAGTACTACCAGCGACGGCGGTTCTCCGAGAATGCGCTCCACTGCCGCACCGCCGTCGGCCTCGGTTTCTACAGCCAGTCCCTGGCTTTCAAGGAAGTCCCCAATCAACGCTGCCAGCTTCCGATCATCCTCGACGATCAGGATGCGCTCACGATCTGCGTCCATCACACCCACCAAAGCCATGCCCAGCGAAAGAGCCGCCGATTGTAGCAATCGGCCGGTAAAACACCTAGCGGCAGGCAGGCTGATCCGCCAGGCCGCACCCACCCGGTAAGAGCGCCTATGCTGATCACTGAACCATACTCCGGCAAACAGGAGCCAAGCATGCGCCATGCCTCGTCCATCAGGACCATCCATAGCCACTGCCATCATCTCGGCTGGGATAATCGCATCGACCCGGTCGCCCGGATCGAGCCGGGCAGCACCATCGAGCTGCAGTGTCTGGACGCCGGCAACGGTCACTTTCGGCCTGACTCGACAACCGATGCGGTGGATACGCTCCCGCCGGGCCAAACCAACCCCGTCACCGGTCCGGTGTATGTCGAAGGAGCCGAGCCAGGAGACATTCTGGCCATCACTCTGGACAGTTTTCGCCCTTCCGGCTTCGGCTGGACGGCGATCATCCCAGGCTTCGGGCTGCTCGCCGATCAGTTCCCGGCGGCCGCTCTGCACCTGTGGACCTATGACCAGCATGTCCGCGAGCCGGCCGCGTTCGGCTCTTTCGCTCGCATCCCGTTGCGCCCCTTCGCCGGCACGCTCGGCGTGGCACTGGCTGAAGCGGGAACGCATTCGGTGATTCCGCCGCGCCGGGTCGGCGGCAATCTGGATACCCGAGACCTGTGTGCCGGGAGCACGCTCTACCTGCCGGTCGAAGTGTCCGGGGCACTGTTTTCCATGGGCGACACTCACGCCGCTCAAGGCGATGGCGAAGTATGCGGCACGGCAATAGAGAGCGCGATGGATGTTACCGTCAAGCTGGATCTAATCAGGCAGACGCCACTTGCCATGCCGCGCTTCAGCACCCCCGGCCCGGTCACCCATCATCTCGACGGCTCAGGCTACGAAGCCTTTACCGGTGTCGGCCCCGAGCTGATTCAGGCCGCCCGCGATGCGGTCAGCGGCGCCATCGACTGGATATGTCGCGAACATCGAATGCCAGCCGAGCAAGCCTATATGCTCTGTTCGGTGTGCGGCGATCTGCGAATCAGCGAAATCGTCGACATGCCCAACGTTATCGTCTCGTTCTACCTGCCGCGCCTGGTTTTCGAATAGACGTAGGGTGGACAACGCGAA
>CAYZFU010000282.1:0-3765 GCA_964477725.1 uncultured Halopseudomonas sp. | reverse complement strand
GTACAGCCGAAGCGACGCGATCCATGCCCTGCCTGCGATAGCGCTCGAGGTTCTCCAGCACCACAATGCTGTTGTCGATGGTCATACCGATGGCAAAGGCCACGCCTGCCAGGGAGATCACGTTCACGGTACGGCCAGCCAGCATCAGACCGAGGAATGCCGCGACAGTACACAGCGGGATACCGATGACGCCAACAAGGGTGGCCTTGGCCGAGCGCAGGAACAGAAACATCACCAGTGTAGCGAACAGGGCGCCGATCCCAAGATTTGTCCAGACATTGGCAATCGAGGCCTGAACGTAACGTGCGTCATCGGAGTTGAGAGCCAGTACCAGCCCCATGGGTTCGAGCACCTCGGCGTTGATCGCCTCCACTTCTTTCAGCATGGCCCGCTTGATATCGATGACGTTCGAGCCGCTTTGACGGCGCACCTGGACCCCGAGCACTGGCTCGCCGTTAAAAAAATCCAGCCCACGCAGCCGCGCCCGGCCCTGGGTGACCTCGGCCACGTCGCTCAGTCGCACGATGCTATCGCCATCGCGAGAGAGGACCAGCGACGCAAGCGCTTCGGGTGTTTCGAAGCGGCCAATGGTGCGCAGCAGGTAGCGTCGCTTGCCCGCGGTTACCTCACCGCCGGAAATGTCCTGGTTGCGCGCGCGGATGGCGTCCCGCAGGTTCACCAGGCTCAGACCTTTCTGGCTCAGCGCCTGCGCATCCACGAGGATCTGCAGCTGGCGCGACGCACCTCCGCCAACCGTGACCTCCGACACGCCAGGGACGCCCTCCATGCGCGGGCGTACCCGATCCTCGACGAATTGCTCCATCAGTCGGATGTCCAGTTGGCGCGGATTGCCCGGCAGCGTGGCGACGCGGAAGTACATGAAGGCGTTGGCGGAAAACGAGGCAGCCACAATACGAGGCTCGTCGACGTTTCTTGGATAATCGGGGACCTGGCTGAGCGCATTGTTGACGTCGATCAGCGCCTGGGTCACATCGATGCCGAAGGGAAACTCCAGTTCGATTTCCGACGAGCCGCTGGTCGAGGATGAAACCATGCGATCAAGGTTGGGCACGTTGCGCAAAAAGCGTTCCTGCTCGATGACGATATCCTTTTCGACATCCTGCGGGGTCGCGCCAGGCCAGCCGGTTTCCACGGTAATCGTGCGGACTTCCAGATCGGGAATCATCTGCACCGGAATGCGCAGCGCTGCGGCGATCCCGAGAATGACCACTATTAGCGAGATCACCGTGACCAGGATGCCGTGGCGTACAACCGCGGCGAACATCAGCGGGCGGTCCGCTCGGCCGGTTCGACTTCCGCGCCTTCGCGCAATGATTCGTTGCCGCGGATGACGATCAGCTCGCCGCCGGCCAGGCCCGAGCTGATGTAGCTCTGATCGCCGGCCGTTGCGGCGATCTCGATCCGCTTTTCCGTCACCGTATAAAGCCCATCACCTTTCGGCTGGGCGACCCAGACGGTGGTGCGACCTTCCGGATATCGGTTGACCGCGTCGCGATGCACCCACAGCATCTGCTGTGCTCGTGTCAGGCGCAGCACGCCGGAGACGGCCATGCCGGGCGTGAGGCCGAGTGATTCTGGTGCCTGTGCGCGGAGCAGGAAGGTCCTGGCCTGGCTGTCGGTCACCGGCAGCCAAGTGACGATCGGGGCCTGGTGCACGGACTCATTGACGTAACCCTGAACATTGAGGACGGCGCTCTCGTCGAGGAGCGGGTAGGCCGCCTGCGGCGTCTGGAAGTCCAGCCACAGCTCATCGGTATCGACCAGCGAAAATACCGCGGTGCCAGGGTCGACCCACTGGCCGACGTCAACGCTACGGCTGCTCACCACGCCGTCGATCGGCGCGGTGATCCGGTGGCGTACTACGCGGGCGGCCGCCAGGGACTCGCTGGCCCGGGCCCGTTGAAGCATCGCCTCGGCGATGCCGACTTCGCTCTCCCGACGCCGCAGTTCGGTGCGCGCAATGTTGTTGCCGGCGCCGACTGAACGGGCCTCTTCGGCCAGCCGGCGGGCTTCTTCGAGGCGCGCTTCTGCTTCGCTGGCCTCGGCCTTCGCGCGCTCATGTTCCAGACGGGCCAGTTCATCATCCATCCGCAACAGCAGCTCGCCGCGTTCAACGCGGTCGCCCACGTCGATCAGCCGTTCGACTACCAGCCCGCCGATGGGTACCGACACCTCCGAGCGTTGCCTGGCCACCACCGAACCGTTGAGGCGGTATTCATCGATGAGTGGACCCCGTTGCAACTGTCCCAGCACCACGGGCTGCTGAGCTTCGGATAGGTGCGTGAAAACCATCGCGAACACGCCGAAAGCGAGGCCCGGATATCGCTTCCACTGGCTCCATTTGCTGAACAAGTGACACTCCTGATCGAGCACGGGAACGCAAAAGCATAGCGTGATCCTCCCGCCTCGGCAGGCGATCAGCCGAGCGGACCGGCGCGAGTGTGTTAGCGCCTGTGTCCGGGAGCGGCGTAACGGATGGCTAGCCGCTCAGCAAATCCCACAGGTAGACCCCGGCGAAGCCAAGGTAGAAAAGCCCGGCAGCAGCCATTGAAACGGTCATGGCGAGGCCTGGCCGAAGGGCAGGCGGCAGACGGGTACGGTTGACGTACAACGCGCTTAGCGCAATGAACGGAGTGTGCAGGGCGGCAATGATGCCCGAGGCTGACATGACGGCGACCGGATCGCTGAAGATCAGGATAATGGCCACCGGCACCAGTCCGGTGATGGTCACAACGTAGAGTCGCTTGATGTAACGGCGCTGAAGCATCGGCAACCCGGTGCGCTGCTTGAGCCACTCCAGCATGCCGAGCGCCCAGCCGCGATCCGCGGCATAGCGGCGATGGCTGGTCAGAATCAATGTCATGTCGGCGAAGCTGCGGCCCCAGCCATCCTGGTTGGCCAATACGCTGCCACCAAGCGCTACGACGATCGCGACCAGCAACAGATAACGCCCGGCTTCACCCCATACGTCAGAGAACAGGCGCGCCAGGTCGACGGCGACGTCGGTCCCTTCTGGTACCACGCCTTCGGGAGCCAGCAACTCGGCGCCGAGAACCAGAAACGCGGTGATCACCACCAGACCGCCGACAACACCCAGCGTCGCAGCGCCGGACATCAGCCTTACCCAGGCTTGCGCACGCTCCACTGCGTCTTCGCGCGCTTGCGGGTCATTCTGCGCCTGCTCGCGCTCACGGTGCGCCTCCTCCGGCTCGTCTTCTTCCCGGTCTGCGCTGGTCAGCCCGCCGCCGAACCCCCGGGTTGCGGTCCAGTAACCGAACCAGACCAGGCCCATGGAGCCAGCCAGAATCGTGCCTACCCAGGGCAGGATGATGTACAGGTCCGGTTCGTCCGGCCAGCTCGGCACCAGGCCGCTGCCCATTGCCGGCAAAGAAGGACCCACCACCACTGCCGCGACCAGCACGCCAACCATCAGCAGCATGGCCATGATACGGCTGGCCTTTTCGATCAACATGTATTGGCCGCTGGCAACAAAGGCGGTACACAGCACCACCAATGCGATGCCGTATATCGCCGTGTTGCCGGGAAAGAACGACTGCAGCGCACTGCCCACGACCGCCGACAGGCCGGCAATGCCGACCGCCGCAGCCAGCAGCTGCGGCACGAAAATCAACCACACAGCCCAGCCACGCGGTCCCTGCAGATCGTAAAGCCCTTCGAGCATGGTCTTGCCGGTGACGATGGAAAAACGCGCCATTTCCCGAATCATCACCCACATGAAGAACA
>CAYZFU010000281.1:0-3771 GCA_964477725.1 uncultured Halopseudomonas sp. | reverse complement strand
TCAACCGACTGAATAGGCCCTGTCGAACCCTGCGATTGGCCACCACCTGACCGCGATTTAACGCTAGACTGCGGAAAAAGCAGTTCCCCCCACGAGGTGCCGCCAACCATGCTCACGCCCGAAGAAATCGCCGAAATCAATCTGCTCAACCAGTTCAACCTGAGCAATACCCGCGAAGGCCTGAAGATTCACGACTACGATGCCTCCCCCGAGACAGTGGCCGCAGCGGCGCGATTGCACCAACGTGGCCTGACCAGCCTGCCCGACGGCGGATACCTGACCAGCCTTGGACTGGACGCTGCCGAGCACGCCCAGACGTTGATTACTATTCTGCGCACCCGTTGAGATAATCCCGGTGCAGGACCGTGGCGAAATTCGGCCGCTGATCAGCGAAGGTATCGACCGAAAGACGCTCGCCACGCTCTATCGGCGTTTCATGGAGGTCAACCAGAAGCGCCTGCGTCGCGTCGAGCAGGCTCTCGGGCCGCGTCAGCATACGGTACTGCGGTTGATTCCGCTGCTGTTCGACGTCAACCATCCTCTGTTGCCTGGCTACGTGTCGCGGCAGACGCCGTTCGGCCTGCCGGGCTTCACGCCCGATTCGCAGCAACTGTTGAGCGCTCAGGCGTTGTCGCGCAGCTTCACCTATCGACGCCATCCGGCCGGCTTCAGCCATCAGATCCAGGCGCTGTATCTGATGGGCAGTGGTGGGACCGTTGCCCAATCCGATCAGAGTGACCTCGACATCTGGGTCTGTCATGCGCCGGACCTGGCTACACCCGCCGTGGCGGAACTGGCCAGCAAATGCCAGCTGATCACCGACTGGGCGGCGACACAGGGCTGCGAAGCGCATTTTCATCTGGTCAACCCGGCAAGCTTCGCCCGCGGCGATCGCGACAACGAACTCAGCACCGAAGATTGCGGCAGCAGCCAGCATTATCTTCTGCTCGATGAGTTTTACCGTACCGCAATCCTCCTCGGCGGCCGCTTTCCCCTGTGGTGGCTGGTCCCGGATTACGAAGAGACCGGTTATCCGGACTATACCCGCCAGCTGATCGACAAGCGGTTCATCCGCCAGCATGAAAGTCTCGACCTGGGTCATCTGGCGCACATTCCGGCGGGTGAATACGTAGGCGCTGGCCTCTGGCAGCTATACAAGGGCATCGACTCACCCTACAAGTCGGTGCTCAAGCTGGTGCTGACCGAGGTCTACGCCAGCGAACATCCCCAGGTCCAGTGTCTGAGCCTGGACTTCAAACGCGCGGTGTACGCCAACCGGCTGAACGTCGATGAACTCGACCCCTATGTCATGCTCTATCGGCGGCTGGAGCGCTATCTGCTGTCACGCGGCGAAAAGGAACGGCTGGAGCTGATCCGACGCTGTCTGTACATCAAGGCCGACGTGCGCCTGAGTCGGCGTAGCGGCACGCTCAACTGGAAGCGCACCCTGATGGAAAAACTGGTGCGCGAGTGGCAGTGGGGCCCGCGTCAGCTCCAGCAAATGGATGCCCGCAACGAATGGCGCGTACGGGAAGTCGCCCAGGAGCGCCGCCAACTGGTCCGCGAACTGACCCACAGCTACCGTCTGCTGTCGCACTTCGGCCGCAGCCAGGGCGTCATCAACAATATCAACAGCCGCGACCTGTCACTGCTAGGCCGCCGGCTGTACGCTGCCTTCGAGCGCAAGGCTGGAAAAGTGGAGGTGGTCAATCCGGGTATCGCACCGGATATCAGCGAGGATCTGCTGACCATCGCTCTGCGCGGTGATCAGGCTCAACCGAACTGGTCGCTGTACCATGGCAGCCTGGGCATCGGCGAACTGGCCGACCAGCCGCCTATCAAGCGGACCCAACACCTCGTCGAGTTGCTCGCCTGGGCTCACCGCAACGGACTTGCCGACGCCGCGACCCGTTTTGCCGTGCATCCGGGCACCAGCGACCTGACCGAGTTCGAAGTGAACCAGCTGATGACCAGCATGCAGCAGCTGTTTCCGCTGCCGCTGCCTGCGCTCACCGAAGCCGCTCTGCTGCGGGCCGCGCAGCCCTGTCAGATTCTGCTGTTGGTCAACGTCGGACTGGATCCGATGCCCGGCGCGAGCCAGAAAAACCTCCACCTGATCAGCAGCCATACCGATGCGCTGGGCTATTCCGGGCTACGTGACAACCTGATCCGCAGCATCGACCAGGTCGCGCTCAATAGCTGGAACGAATTGATGGTGACGCGCTTCGAAGGAGAAGATGCCTGCTTGCTGGCCCTTGCCGACTATCTGAACAAGGGCCGGGAAAACGGGCGCGTACCGCAGCTGCATGCGCGCAGCTTCTGTCGGAATCGTTCAACGGCGATCGCCGAGCGAGTCGAGGGGCTGTTTCGCGACGCTGCCACAAATGTACTGAACGATCCGCCAGGGCGCTTTTTGATCCAGGTGCAGAACCGCTTCAACGTACTGGAGCAACGCGCGGACGGGATAGAGGTGACAGAGCTGCCGGACCAGGAGCGCCTGATGCGCTATCTCGGCACGGTGCGGCCCGGCTACAGCCGGCTCGCCCTCGACGGTTATGCGCTACCCGGCCAGGATATCGGCACCGTGCTGCAACATGATGTCCCTGGCCGCATTCAGGTCTTCTACCGTTTGCTGACCGGCAATCTGGCCGAGGTCAGTGTCCTCGACGAGCGCGGCGCATTCTGGCGCAGCCGCCAGCCGTACCGCGACGAACGCACTCTGCTACTACCGATGCTGCGTTTTCTGCATAGCATCCGTCTGCGCCGACAGGCGAGCATGACGCTGGAAAGCAGCCTGGGTGAAGGAGAGGTGCTGGTGTATCGAATCCAGCCGTCGAGCGACGGCAGACCGCTTCAGGTCGAGCCGATAGCGGTGGCTGACCAGGGAATCGAGACCGATTACTTCCCGGTCCAGGCCATCGCACAGCCGGCGGATCGCCAGCAACTGAGCGTGACCATCTTCTGTGACCAGAGCGAGTTTTCCCAACTGGAATACGGCGAACAGCTGTACGCAGCGGCAGCACGATACATTCTGGGCCGCCGTCGCAGCCTGGAAGCCTATCCGTGCTATATCACCGATCTTGACCTCTCCGTGCTGGACCAGACCGGGAACCTGCATACGGTGCAATATCTGCGCTACAGGCAACAGCTGGAAGACACGCTGAACGCAGCGGTCGAGGCGCAGCGGCGCTGATCAGCCACGAAGGCGCTTGCGCGCCCGTGCCGCTTCGATGATCTGCACCTGCCGCGCATCGCTGGCAGAAGCCCATTCGAGGATTTCCGGCATCAGCCGTCCACAGCCAAGGCACTGATCGCCGTCCAGACAGCATTGACGGACGCAGGGAGAAGGCTGTCTACCGGCTGGCTGGTTCAATGTTCGTCCATGTCCAGTTCGACATCATCGCCGGTTAGATCGCTGAGCACGCGGGACAGTACCTCGCCAAGCGATTCGCCTTCGCCGTCATGCATCCACCCTTGCTCCGGCAGGTAACCGAAATGCAGGGTTCGCGCCGGGGTGGCGACCCACAGCTCGCGCGAGGCCGGCTGGCGCCCGATGACGATGCGTCCGGATTCGGGAAGACGCAGAATCAGCGACCCTTCGACGTGATCCATTTCAAGGTCCAGACCGCAATCGTCGACAGCATGTTCGATCAGATCCTGAATTCGATCGACCTGCTCGTTGAATGCTGCTTCACTCAGCTCATGCATGCCCTGTTCTCTCGTCCGCTCATCTGCCGGCGTAGCGCGGGTGCGCCGAACCGGACGGCTGGG
>CAYZFU010000280.1:0-3786 GCA_964477725.1 uncultured Halopseudomonas sp. | reverse complement strand
CGACCAGCTGTCCGGCGATGGCGATCGTGAGGTCGATGCCTTTCTGGTGAACCAGTCGTGAAACCACGGCGAACAGCGGGCCGTCCTCCTGCTCCAGACCGAAGGTCTGCTCGACGTAGCGGGCATGCTCGCGCTTCCCGTCCCACTCGCCCTCATGGAAGCCACACAGCAAGTGCGGATCGTTGGCAGGATCCCAGGTGTGGTCGATGCCGTTGGGGATGCCGGTCAGTTGATGGTCTTCGGCGCGCTTGCGCAGCAGACCGTCGAGACCGCAGCCGTGCTCCGCTTCGGTAATCTCGCGCGCGTAGGTACGACTCACTGCGGTGATATGGTTGGCACAGGTCAGGCCAGCCTTGAGGAACGAGATCTGGCCATAGTATTCGAAGCCCTCAGGGGTGAATTGCTCGGCCGGCAGACCCAGCTCCGGCATGCAGGCGGCGTCGAAAAGCCCTTGATAGCAGAGGTTGTGAACAGTCATCACCGTTGGCGTACGCAACTTGCGCCAGGCGATGAATGCAGGCGCGAGCGACGACGGCCAGTCATTGGCATGCACCAGTTCGGGCGACCAGCTGATGGACGCATTGCCGGCAGCGATTTCAGCCGCTGCCAGACCAAGGCGGGCAAAGCGGATATGGTTGTCTGGCCAGTCGTTACCCTGGCTGTCGCTGTAGGGAGTGCCGTCTCGCTCGTACAATTCCGGGCAAATGACGACATACACGATCACGCCATCATCCAGATCCATCCGGCCGATGCGGCAGGGGGGCAGAGCGGCATGGCCTTCCACCTTGCCGACGATGCGAATCGGAATACCGCTGCCCATCACCTCGCGGTATCCGGGAATCAGTACGCGGATGTCGTGGTGCGCATCGAGGGCGCGCGGTAGCGCCGAGGATACATCGCCCAGACCGCCGACCTTTACCAGATCGGTAAACTCCGGCGTGACAAACAACACCTTCTTTTTCTGCGTCTGCAGACTTTCTACATGCAATCGCGGTCGAGAAGAAATTCTTTCAAGCTCGTCGGGCTGCGCTGTCGCCACTAAATGTCCCATACCATTCTCCGCCAAAGTCTCACCCCGCCAACAGCAATCTACTTCAATCGAGGGCACCCCAAGGACTCGAGCCGAACCAATGCAGTCGCACTGAACCCGGCCCGCCATTTCAGCAGGCGTCAGGACAAGGAAGCTGATGCTGCGAATTTATATTCGCTTACTTTCCCAGACGGCCCGCTGCGCGGAAAGTTCCGGCTTTCCGAGCCACCGGAGGCTGTCTTTGCGAACCGGAACTTTGACCATCCGTGCCACCTCTCAAACATCAGACGCCACAGAGGTAATTTCAATGGTTCGTATAGAAGATGTAGTCGGTTTTTTGATTAACCGCCAGATATCTGTCGCGACCGCCGAGTCCTGTACCGCAGGTCTGATGGCGGCGATGATGGCCGACGTGTCCGGTGTCGGTCCGGCGTTCGAACGGGGTTATGTGGTGTATCTCCCCGAGGCGAAAAACGACATGCTCGAAGTCAGTTTCGAAACCATCGAGAACTATGGCCTGTGTAGCGAGGAAGTCGCGCGTGAGATGGCGCTAGGGGCGCTGCGCCACAGTAACTCCAGTATGGCTCTGTCCAATACCGGAGCTGCCGAGGCGGATAACCATCTGGATGGCGTCGTATGTTTCGGCTGCGCCGCCAATATCAACGGACGGGAAAAGGTCATTAGCGAAACCCTGCGATTCGATGGCAGCCGCAACGAGGTACGCAAGGCAGCGGCGCGCTATGGGTTGCTGCAGCTGCCTCGCTATTACGCGCAGCTGCTGGAATCCTAGACCGGTGGCTGGCGGTCGGTGAAGCCGCCTTCGCTGCCCTGCGGCTGCTGTTCGCTCGGTTGCGTACGGGTCTCGAGGTTGGCCCGTAGGCGAGGCAACGAGCCGGGGTAGTTATGGTTGATGAAGGCCAGCAGGTTTTCCCGCAGGTAACATCGCAGATCCCAGTTGCGTGACGAATCGCCGGAACTGGCAAGCACCCGCAGCTGCATGGCCCTTTCGTTGCAGTCGGTGACCTGGAGTACGCAGACTTCGCCATCCCATAGCCCCGGCTCCTCCTGACATAGTCGTTCCATCTCCCGGCGGAGCGGCTCGAGCGGCAACGAATAATCGACCCAGAAGAATACCGAGCCAAGCAGGGACGCGTTATGCCGTGTCCAGTTCTGGAAGGGGTTCTCGATGAAGTAGGTAAGCGGCACTACCAGCCGGCGACTGTCCCAGATCCGCACCACTACGTAGGTGCCGGTGATCTCTTCGATTCGACCCCATTCGTTCTCGACAATAACTACGTCGTCGAGACGGATCGGCTGGGTAATGGCTATCTGCAGCCCGGCGATCAGATTGCCGAGCACGGGTCGTGCGGCAAAGCCCACCGCCAGACCGGCCAACCCGGCCGAAGCCAGCAGGCTGGCACCGAACTGGCGAGCGCCCGGGAAAGTCATCAGCATGCTCGAGACGCCGAAGATTATGACCAATAGCCCGAGTGTGCGCACCAGCACGCGAGTTTGCGTCTGGATGCGACGTGCCCGGAGATTATCGCTGACGTCGACCGGATTGAGCACTACCACCACCCGCTGCACGGCGCTGACCGCTCGCAATCCCAGCCAGGTGAGGTTGGCGATGATCACCAGCAGCGTGGCATGACGTAACAGGCCGATGAAGGGCAGGTCGTCAGATGCGCCCATCCAGACGGCTTGCAGCGCGAGCAACGGCACCAGCAGCTGAATCGGTGCACAGACCTTGCTGGTCAGTTCCCGGGGAAACAGAAATGGCCGGGTCAGCCTGCGGAGCAGCTTGAGACCCAGGCGAGTCAGAACGGCGAACAGCAGTACTGCGATGAGCGCTGCGAGCAGAACGCGAAGGATGGGGTTTTCCAGGTTGGAGAGCCACTCCATGGGCATGCACACCTCATCTATTTGCCAGGCAAGTCCAGTTGACCCTGGCGCAGCGCGCAGGGTTCACTCCGGTGCCGTGCGGGTGCGAGGGTTGTGCCGACATCGACTCGCCGCGACGCTGGGGTGCCTGGCCGTGCTGCGCTACACTATTGCGCCCTGCCGATCGAGACGCGGAACATGGCGCTGCAAGCAACCCCCTACAAAGTGAACCTGGATCTTTCCGACGTTGATCGCAACGTGTACGAAAATCTGCGCATGACCGTGGCCCGGCATCCATCCGAGACCGAGCCGCGCATGACCGCTCGCATCCTCGCGTACGCCCTGTGGTATCAGGAGCGACTGGCGTTCGGTCGCGGACTGTCGGATGTCGACGAGCCGGCGCTATGGCACAAAAGTCTGGATGACCGCATCGAGCACTGGATCGAGGTCGGCCAGCCCGATGCCGAGCGGTTGACCTGGTGTTCGCGACGTGCCGAGCGCGTCTCGCTGCTGGTCTACGGCAATGCGCGTGCCTGGAGCAACAAGGTGCTGCCGGCAGTTGCCGGGCTGGGCAATGTCCACATCGCTGCGCTTCCCCAGGAACCGCACGAAGCGCTGGCGACCGATCTTCCCCGCAGCATTGGCTGGGGTGTGATGATCACCGATGGCGTGTTGTATGTAAGCGACGCTGAGCTGCAACACGAGCTGCCCCTCGAATGGTTGCAGGGCGAGCGCTGATGCGGATCGAATCGCGCGTACTGCCGACCGAGCTGCCTGATCTGGGCGATATGCCGCCGCTGCTGCGGCGTCTGTATGCAGCCCGCGGCGTATGCTCGGACCGCGAGCTGGATCGCAGCGTGAGAGCGTTGTTGCCG
>CAYZFU010000279.1:0-3787 GCA_964477725.1 uncultured Halopseudomonas sp. | reverse complement strand
GCTACAAGCTACAAGCTACAAGCGAAGACCCAGGTAGGCCACAGGTCGCTTGGCGCTTGCAGCTTGCCGCTGGGTTACTGATCGAAGCCTGGATTGACCCGCTGCAATTTGCGGATCAATGCTGGCCACGCCACACCGCTACCGGCGCCGCGGGTAACCTTGCGCATGCTTTCCTTGGCGCCATCGAGAATCGCCTGCGGGATGGGGATCAGCTCGCTGCCACCGGCCTGTGCAGCAATCTGGATCTCGCAGCAGCGCTGGAAGGTGTACATGGTCAGGAAGGCATCGGATACCGATTTTCCACAGGTCATCAGACCGTGGTTGCGCAGCATCATGTTGTTGGTATTGCCGAGATCGGCCTGCAGACGTGCCTTCTCCTCGTCATTGAGCGCGACCCCTTCGTAATCGTGATACGACAGACTGCTCAGCACGAAGATCGACTGCTGGGAAATCGGCAGGATGCCATTTTTCTGCGCGGAGACCCCGACACCAGCGTTGGTGTGCGTGTGCATGACGCACCCGGCATCATGGCGAACCTCGTGTACTGCACTATGAATGGTGAATCCGGCCGGGTTGATATCGTAGGGGGATTCCATCAGCTTGTTGCCCTGCAGGTCGATCTTGACCAGGCTGGACGCGGTGATTTCCTCGAACATCATTCCGTAAGGATTGATCAGGAAATGTTCGGTACCGGGAATCTTGGCGGAAACGTGGGTGAAGACCACGTCATCCCAGCCGTACATGGCGATCAAACGGTAGCAGGCCGCCAGGTCCACACGGGTCTGCCACTCCTCTGCACTGACCTGGGATTTGACGTCCAACTGCTCGATAGGCTGAACTGCTTTCATGGGAAGATCCTCTTATTGGCGTAATCGACGGCCTGATACATCCCGGCCGACTTGCGGCATACTGTGAATGTTCAGATTAGCAGGGAGTCTAGAGGGTGACGGCGAGAAGGACTGTCAAGCACTTTACAGTGTCCGCAAAGGCAGACAGCAGTCAGCTGGTCGGCCTGCTGCAGCGTAACCGCTGGTTCCGCGATCTGCCGCCGGACTGTATTGACGAGATGGTATCCCTGGCTCGATTGCGCCCGCTGGATGATGGCGAGCGGCTGCACGCCAAGGACGACCCACCGGATGGCTTGTATGGCGTAATCAGCGGCGCAGTGAAAATAAGCAGCAGCGGACCGGACGGCCGCGAAGCGATGCTGACGGTACTCAGTCCAGGCAACTGGTTCGGCGAGATCTCGTTGTTCGACGGCCTTCCGCGCACCCACGACGCCCACGGCGTCGGTTCAACCGAGCTGTTGATGATCCCCCGCCAGGGCTTCCAGCAGCTGCTCGAGCGGCGGCCGGAGCTATACCCGCATTTCATGCGACTGCTCTGTCGACGCATCCGGCTGTCTTTCGCCATGCTCGAAGACAGCGCTCTGCTCCCGCTTCCGTCGCGGCTCGCCAAACGCCTGCTCATGCATTCGCACAATTACGGCCAGGCCGATGAGGTCGGTGGCCAGGCGGCGATTCAACTGTCCCAGGAATCGCTGGGACTCATGCTCAACAGCTCGCGCCAGAGCATCAACAAGTTGCTCAAACGTCTTGAGCAGGCAGGCTGGCTGAAGATCAATTACGGCCAGATCGTCATACTGAACGAAGAAGCACTGACCCGGCTGGCCACCGGCGACCTTATCGCCGACCTTGCCGATTAAACCCGCGCCCGTAGCGCGGCGAAGAATTCTGCCAACCAGGGCTCCGCGTCCGTTTCGGGAGTGACGGTTTCACTGGCATCCAGGCGCAGCATCGGTAACGCCTCGCGCGCCTGCAATTCCTGAAGCGTGTCGCGGAACTGTTCGCCGGCAAGGCAGAAGGTGTCACCATAAGCCGTATCACCCAGCCCAATCACGCCGAACGGCACCCCAGTGAGTAGCGGAAAGCGATCGCGCAGCTCCAGATGAAAGCTCATCAGATTGTCGGGAATTTCCCCCATGCCCGTGGTAGCGCAGCAAATCAACAGCGCGTCGGCGCGTTCGGCCAGCAGCGCGTCGACGCTGGGCGTTTTCATCCGTGCCGCCTGAAAGCCGGCCGCACTCGCCAGGCTGGCAGCCTCGTCCGCAACGAGGTCGGCTGTGCCGTAAACCGACCCGCTAATGATCACAAGCTTCATCGCGTCCTCCCGTGTTTTGAAGCAGGCATTATGCCTCAACCGTCCGGCCGGGTCCTTCCGGTGGACAGTGCACTGCGTTGCGATAGAATGAGCCGCAAACAACAGGAGCCTTTCGAATGATCAACTCCAAACTCTTGCAGCTGGTCGTGAACGCGTCGAATGATGGCGTCGTCGTCGCGGAACAGGAAGGCGAGGACAACATTCTTATATACGTGAACGAGGCGTTCGAGAGGCTTACCGGTTACACGGCAGAGGAAATCCTCTATCAGGACTGCCGTTTCCTGCAGATGGGTGACCGCGACCAGAGCGGTTTGCATCTGGTCAAGCAGGCCATCGAAGAGCGCAGGCCAACGCGTCAGGTGGTGCGCAACTATCGCAAGGATGGCTCGATGTTCTGGAACGAGCTATCGATCACGCCGGTTTTCAACGAAGCGGATCAACTGACCTATTTCATTGGCATCCAGAAGGATGTCACTGCACAGGTCAAAGCCAATCAACGCGCCGAAGAGCTGGAGGCTGAAGTCGCGGCGCTTCGGCAGCAGTTGGCGGGGACGGCTTCCTGAGCGAGGGCGCCCCGCTCGGCCGAGATCAGTCTGCTTCTTCGGCGTCGGTAAGGCGAATGTTCGCTGCGGTGAACGACTCCAGATCAACGCCGTACGAGCCGTCCACCAGCACCTTGCTGATCCTGTAGCCTGCCATCCCCGTATCGCCGGACGAGGCCGCCAGATCAACAATGACCTGCCCGATAGGCTGCTTGTTCTCGTCACGCACAAGAGCGACCTTGGGCTGCAACCGGTGCATCGGGTCGGCTGACAATACCACCCCGACTTCGCCGGTATTCATCTCCACCAGCGAACCCGGCGGATAAATGCCGATGCATTCGATGAAGCTCACTACCAGCTTCTCGTCGAACTGCGTGCCGCGATTGTTGTACAAGATCTTCAATGCTTCCGCGGAGCTATGGCTGCTGCTGTAGCAACGGCTGCTGGTGATCGCATCGTATGCGTCGACGATGGTGATGGCGCGGACATAGAAGTCCAGTGAGCTGGCTGGCAACTGGCAAGGATAGCCCTTGCCATCGAGACGCTCATGGTGACTGTAGGCGACGCGAATCACCTCCTCCGGCATGTTCGGATCCTTCGCCAGCTCATCGCGACCGTAGACGGGGTGCAGCTTGATGTGCTCGAATTCTTCGGCGGTGAGGCGACCCGGCTTGTTCAGAATGGTCTGGTCCAGATCCATCTTGCCTACATCATGCATCATTCCGCACAGGCCCAGCAGCTCCATGTGCTTGATGCCCAACCCCATATGCCGGCCGAGCGCCATGACCTGAATACCGACGTTCAGGCAGTGCTCGGCCGTGTACTGATCAACGTGCTTGATGCGGGTCAACCACAGCAAGGCGGACGGATTACGGACGATCGAATCGAGACACGGACGAACGGCCGCGATCATCCGGCGGGCATCGAGGGTCTCGCCGCGGCACACGTGATCAAGCATCGTGCGGATCTCGCGGAACGACTCCCGGTAGCTTTGATTGGCGTGGGCGATTTCGGTCTCGATGGCGGATGAGACCTTGTAGCTCGACTGCGGTTTGCGGGGTTGAGTGACGGACGCAGTAAGCAAA
>CAYZFU010000278.1:0-3820 GCA_964477725.1 uncultured Halopseudomonas sp. | reverse complement strand
GCGATCCAGGCGAGCACACACAAACCGTGGGAGGCGCGACTCGCGGCGACCGGGTTCGACCGGTTCATCCATAGCGGGGCGTACAGGAAGACGCTGTCGCGGCGGGTCGCCCCTCCCACAATTGGAAGCCAGAGCACTCGTACACGAGTCGCAATCCCATACTGGGACCGCCGTGTTCGGTGCTGTCAGGCGACCCCGCTATCGCCCCGGGGGCGGAACCATTACGAAAAAAACGGGCCGCACGGAAGCTACTGCTGAATCTGCAATTCCCGTAGCTTGGTGAACAGATAGCGGATCTGGTCATACTCGAACGGCGTGTCCAGCGCCCCATAGCGGAATGGGGTGCGGTAGCGCAGGTCGACGGCGTAAAGCGGGTAGGTCCAGCTATTGTCGTTCATGAATTCGCTGGCTTGCAGCGGATCCAGACCGCTATGGATGCCCCAATCGACAATCCGCCCGGTGGTGTCACGCAGGGATGACGGACCAATGAAGGGTAACACCAGGTAAGGACCCGCTGGCGAGCCGTAGAACCCCATGGTCTGGCCGAAATCTTCAGGCTCCTGCGGCAGTCCCATCTTCTCGGCCACATCAAATAGCCCCAGCACACCCAACGTGCTGTTGAACAGCAATCGGGCGGTGGTCCGCATGCCTTTTTCGACCTTGCCCTGGGCCAGGCTGTTGGCCAGGTTCGGCACGTCATTGATGTTGCGGAAGAAGTTCGAAACGCCGCTACGGACGAAGCGCGGAGTGACGGTTACGTAGCCGCGCACCACGGGAATGTACACATGCTCGTCGAACTCGGCGTTGAACCGATAGACGTGGCGGTTGAAACCCTCGATGGGGTCATGTACGTCCAATGCCCTCAGGCTGGAGCGTTCGAACTGGAATTCGGTTGCGTCGTTTCGATCGATTGGCAGGCTCTCGAGCGGATCGCGGTACTCCGGGACCACACGCTCCTGGGCCGTAGCGGAGACCGTGATGCAGGCCAGGGCCAGCGCGGCCAGATACTTATTGCTGCTCATCGGCTTCTCCTTGTACGAACGACAGCATGCGACTGACGACATCCTTGTGCTGCAGGTTGCCGCCGTGCCCTCCGCGCGGATACAGGAAGGCTCGCTCGCCGAACACATCTGCCAGATAGTAGTAGTCGTCGCGGCCGAGAATGAAGTCGTCTGCGGCAGTGACCACGGCGATGTGCTCGTTTCCGCGAAGATAGCCGTCAATGCTCTGCAGGCTGGTGCGGTAGGCCATGTCTTCTACGGAAAGCCCAGCGTTGCGCGACTGCCAGTCGGGCCACAGTTGGGTTTCCATGTAGCAGGCGAAGTCGCAAAACAGCGCGCGGCGCAGGTAGGGCGTCAACGAGGTACCCACGGTGAGCGCTTCCTTGGGCGGTGCGTATTGCCCGCCACCGGAAATCAAGTCGGCCATGAAGTTCAGGTCAGCCGCGGCGAAGCGGAACACTGCGCCGATGAGCAGGGCCAGCTCCGGGTCGGTAAGTGCTTCGCCCGATTCCTGAATTTCATAGAACAACCCGGCGCCCGCGTCGATGCCGCCGCGAGCGACGAAGTAGCGCGATAGCTTGTCGAAGATGTGTTCGTAGAAGCTGTCGCCGCTATCGATCCCCTCGACCTGGGTATACGCCAGCCGATCCAGCCGCTTCACCGAATTGAACAGGTCAACCGGCGGATTCATCAGCATGATGCGCTCAAAATTGAACTGGCCCAGGTGCGAGTCCAGCTCGCCGACGAAGGCGGCATGCAGTGCGCCGAGACTGAAACCGGACAGATGGTATTTGGTGATCTCGATGTCCTTTTCTTCGCGCGCCTTGTCTACCGCACGAGACATCGCCGTGTGCAGATCTCTTGCGTCCAGATAGCCCAGGCCAGGGAGCCCGGAGGTCGACGCTGCTGCGATGAAGTCATAGTTGCTCGGCGACGAGAGCACGATGACGTGCATTCCCGCATCCCAGTACAGGCGCTTGAAATAGTCCATGCGCTGGGTATCGAAGCCGGACCCGGTGCCGGCGATCAGAAACATCAGCGGGGCGGGCTCATCCTGCCAGGCGAGATTGAAATGCAAGCGCTCGAATTCGGAAATGAGCGGTGGCAGGTCGCGGTCCTGGATGACCCGAACGGATAGTTCTTCCTGCTGAACGTCTCTTTCCGGTGATACCGGCGCCATTTGCTGCCGGGGGGTGCCGGAGATGGTGGCTACGAACGCATTGGGCTCGCTGAAGGAAAAATCATTTGCCGATAACGTCGGCATCCACAAGGTCGCGAATGCCAGACCAAACCTCAGAACCACACGCTTCATGGGCTATCTCTGTTGTCCGAATAACGTACCCGAACGGCTTGCGCACGGCTTCGGATATCTCCGTGACAACCGGGCAGCATCCATCACGCTTGGAAAACAGGCGGCGGCAGGCTTTTTCTGCCACGGCTGCGTCTGCTTTCGAACCGCTTCCAGGCTTTCTCATGAAAGTAGAACGCCACAGTGTTAACGGCCGGCTCGATCAGAGCGACAGCTCCGCCGAGCAGCAGGCTTCCGGTCATCGCATATACGACACCAAAAGCGATGGAAAAGTGCATGACAGCGAAGGTTATCGTCTTGGCCACGGTGTTCACCCCTGAATTCGGTTAATGGGAATCATTCCCGATGAATTCACTATAGGGGGTGAAAAGCTCGTTCGGAAAAAGAATTGCGCAATGAGTTTGATTGGGTCGCTATATCGAGCCCTAGTCCTACGAAAAACCCCCGCTGCGGCGGGGGCTTACGGAATTCAGTCATCGAAGTCGTAATCAGAAAGCTGCTTTTGCAAGCGGCGTTCTTCGAGGTAATTGTCGATGAGTCGGCGCTTGGTGAGGCTTGCCTTGGTATTCAGGGACGAATCCGCCTCAGGCGCATCGTCCTCTTCTACAAAATCATCGTCGTCCAGCTCGATCTCGGTTTTTGCTTTGGCCATGACTCAACTCCACAATGAAGATGCCATTTGCGCACCTTATAGCGGCAGCCGAGATTCTGCGGAAATAAAATTTTTCAATCAGACGATAGATATTTTCGAAGATTTCAGTCGCTGGTCTTGTGGCGGTATTCGCACAGGTCCTCGATACGGCAGCTACCACATTGCGGTTTGCGTGCCTTGCATACGTAGCGACCATGCAGGATGAGCCAGTGGTGCGCGTCGACCAGAAACTCCTTCGGCACGACCTTGAGCAGCTTTTTCTCCACCTCCACCACGTTCTTGCCCGGCGCGACATTGGTCCGATTGCTGACGCGGAAGATATGCGTGTCGACCGCCATTTCAGGATGGCCGAAGGCAGTGTTGAGGATGACATTGGCGGTCTTGCGACCAACGCCCGGCAGAGCTTCCAGCGCGGCGCGGTTTTCCGGGACCTGACCACCGTGTTCGTCGATCAGCATTTTGCAGGCAGCGATGACGTTGCGTGCCTTGGTGTTGTACAGGCCTATGGTCTTGATGTAGTCCGATAGGCCGTCTACACCCAGCGCATAGATCGCCTCGGGTGTGTTGGCAACCGGAAACAGCTTGCGCGTTGCCTTGTTGACGCCGACATCGGTCGCCTGGGCAGACAGCGTGACCGCCACCAGCAGTTCGAAGGGGCTGCTGAATTCGAGTTCGGTGGTGGGGTGCGGATTGTCTTCGCGAAAGCGTCGGAAAATCTCGTAGCGTTTTTCTTTGTTCATCGGTGTTCAGGTTGCGAGTTGTAGCGACATCTTATCGCGGCGAGGACGCCGCTCCTACGGATTGCGCGTTTTGATGTGGGAGCGCACCTGGCGCGAAGGGGTTTGGTGCGTTCTTCTT
>CAYZFU010000277.1:0-3910 GCA_964477725.1 uncultured Halopseudomonas sp. | reverse complement strand
ATCTTGGCAAAAGGGAAGCCTTCCACCAGGTCGTCGTAAGCGCGGTCGATGGTCTTCAGGTCAACCACGAGAAAAGGCGTGTCGTGCTGATCAGCACGGTCCTTGATACGGCTGAAAGTCTCTTTGTCGAAGTAATCTTCGAGTTTGATGGACATGGCGTCGGCTCCAAAGCTGTGAGTTCCGGATTCGGGCCGCGTGAGGACATGATGATCAGATGCAGGGCAGATGAGCGCACGACAGTCACCGGATAGCGGGGACTGCGGCGCGCTTTCCGACGGAAGCGCTCCGAACGATATGGCCAACACACAACCCGGGGGTGCGAACGTCTGATCAGTATCCCCACTTTGGTTCGCCTACTTCCCAAGGCGTGCGCCGAAAGCAATAAGTCCGCGGTTTTCACCGGGTCTTGCTGTCTCGTCGTCAGTACTTGAGCCGTATGGATCGTGCCAGCCTCAACGTTCGGGGCGAACCATAAAACCAAGCGGTCGCGTGGTCAATACCTGCCAGACATTTCGAGCAGTCTGGTGATGCCTTGTGACGGTCGGATGAACACGCCGGACCGTCACAGACTGCCCCGCTCCCTCGTTTTGTAATGTCCAAGGGTAGACCATCCTCGCTTTACCCCGTTCGTACAGCATGACAGACGACCTTCGAAAGCAGCCGACGAACGCACCAAAACAAAGCCGCGCGCTCTTTTGCAGCACCATGCATGGGCGCGTCGAAGAAGCCAAGCGGGATTTCGCAACCCGTAGACGAACTCAACCCCTTGAATAACGGGCAGTTATAGTCAAAAAACAAGAAACAACCCAGGCTGGCACGCTCCCTGCTGCATACCGTCTTGTATACAAGATTGCATTCACACCCCGCAGGAGGACCAATGGCAACGCATACCGGATGGACTATCAAGGATTGGCAACAGGCTTACCGCTCGGCAAGCCTCACACCGCGCGATGCATTGCCCGCGCTGCTTGCTCAGCTGAGCGACGACGATCCGGCCTTCATCCACGTAGTCAGTGCAAGCGAACTCGCCGACCAGCTCGATTCGCTCGATGCGCTGCCTGGCGCTGCGGACCTGCCGCTATATGGCGTGCCTTGCGTGGTCAAGGACAACATTGATGTCGCTGGCCTGCCCACCACAGCCGCCTGCCCGGCTTACGGCTACATCGCAGAAAAGGACGCAACCAGCGTAGCGAGGCTGCGCGCGGCAGGAGCCATCGTTCTGGCCAAGACCAATCTGGACCAGTTCGCCACCGGCCTGGTCGGGACGCGCTCGCCATACGGAGCGGTACCCAACAGCTTCAACCCCGATTACGTCTCGGGCGGCTCGAGTTCGGGTTCGGCGATTGCCGTAGCGCGCGGGCTGGTCCCGTTCAGCCTGGGCACCGACACGGCGGGCTCCGGCCGCGTGCCGGCCGGCTTCAACAACCTGGTCGGGCTCAAGCCGACCCGCGGGCGCTTCAGCACCACCGGCGTGATCCCTGCCTGCCGCAGTCTGGATTGCGTGTCGATCTTTGCCCTTGATGTCGAGGATGCTGAGACAGTAGCTGCGGTCATGCAGGGCTTCGACGCTGCGGACGGCTACTCCCGTGAGCAGCAAACCCCGGCCAGATTGATGCAGGCCAAACCGCGATTCGGAATCCCGGCCCAGCTGCCCTGGTTCGGCGATGAGCAGGCCCAGGCCGCCTGGCAGGCCAGCCTGAGCCAGATGCAAAGCATGGGCGTAGAGTTGATCGAACTGGACTTCAGCCCCATGCAGCAATTGGCCGAGCTGCTCTATGGCGGTCCCTGGGTAGCCGAGCGTTACGCGGCGATTGCAAGCTTCATGGATGAGCACGCCGGCGAGATGAACGAAGTGGTGCGTGGCATCCTCGACAATGCGAGCAAGTTCAGCGCCACCGACACCTATCGCGCTGAGTATCGGCGCGCCGATCTGGCCCGCGAGATCCAGCTGCGCATGCGCGAGGTGGATGCCCTGCTGGTACCCACCGCGCCGCGCTTGCCTACCCTCGCAGAGGTTGCCGCCGACCCGGTAGCAGTCAATAGCCAGCTGGGCACCTGGACCAACTTCGTCAATCTGGCCGATGGCTCGGCACTGGCACTACCGGCGGGAATCCGCAAGGACGGCCTGCCCTTCGGCATCACGCTGATCGGCGCCGCCTGGCAGGACGAAGCACTTGCCGAGTTTGGTCGTCGCTGGCAGCGCTTCGCGCCCTGGAAGGCAGGCGCAACCGATCGCGACCTGCCCGCCCCGCTAGCGTCGACCACTGCGCCTGAAGGCTATGTCCGCCTGGCAGTGGTTGGTGCCCACCTTACCGGCATGCCGCTGAACAAGCAGCTGACCGAGCGCCATGCGCGCTTCGTGGAAAGCACGTTCACAGCCGGCAACTACCGCCTGTTCGCGCTTCCGAACACCACACCGCCAAAACCCGGCCTGGTCCGCAGTGATGACGGCGCAGAGATCATCGTCGAGCTGTGGGACGTACCGCTGCATCTGTTCGGCAGCTTCGTTGCGCTGATTCCCGCTCCGCTGGGCATCGGCACGCTAACGCTTAAAGACGGCCGCGAGGTCAAGGGCTTCATTTGCGAAGGCGCAGCCGTGGAAGGCGCCACCGACATTACCCATCTGGGTGGTTGGCGCGCGTATATCGCTTCGCGCAGTGGCTGAGGTGAAACCAGCCTTGTCTCGCGGGCGGGCTGCATCGGCGACCCGACCGGAGAACCTGACCGAGCGAGTCTATCGGAAGCTCAAAGCGGAGATATTCAGCTTCCGCTTGCTGCCAGGCGAGCGCTTTACCGAGAGCGAGGTCGCGACCCTGACCAGTGCCAGTCGCACGCCGGTACGCGAGGCGCTGACCCGGCTGCAGCGAGAGGGCTTCGTCTCGGTCGCGTTTCGCAGTGGCTGGCAGGTGAGTCCGTTCGAGTTCGCCCAGTTCGAACAGCTGTACGACGTGCGTATCGCCCTGGAAATGGCAGCCGTTGCCAGCCTGTGCTCGGCTCAAACACCTGCCGGCCTGGATGCGCTGGATGCTCTGAAAGCCATTTGGCTGGTCGAACCTGCCAGCCGGCTGAGCGACGGGCCGACCGTCTGCGCCCTGGACGAGCGATTCCATGAGCAGCTGGTCGAGGCTACTGGGAATCTGGAAATGGCCCGGATTCACCACGACGTCAGCGAACGCCTGCGCATCGTCCGGAGGCTGGACTTTACCCAAAGCTCCCGCATCGAAGCGACCTATCTGGAACACTGCGCATTATTGGCCAGCATCCTTGCGCGAGACTGCAACCGTGCCCAGGCTTTGCTGCGCAGGCATATCCAGGAGAGCAAGGCCGAGGTTCGCCAGATCACCCTGCATACTTTGTACGAGGCACGCAGGAAGCACGGAGCCTGATCGCGTTGCCTGGTATCTGGCAACCCGGGGCGAACAAACCCGCGTGACGGAACAGCCATGATCCTAGGCTTCGTCGATTGGCGGAGGGGTCGGCTGGCCGAACTTCAGCAGGTTGCCGTGCGGGTCAATGACGTACAGCTCCTTCATACCCCATTCGCGCTCGGTGGGAGGCTGTACGTTCAGCCCCTTTGACAGGAATTCCTCGTACAGCGCCTGGGTGCTTTCGACGCGGATGTAGCAGGAGGTGTGTTCGGCGATACGACGTTCCGGACACAGCCAGAAATGCAGCTCGGCGCCCTCGCGCTGGACGATGGCATAGTCAGGACGTTGCAGCAGCGCTTCGAAGCCCAGCCGCTGGCCGTAGAAGTGCAGGGTCTCGTCGATCGACAACGAAGCCAGTACGGGAATGGTGGCGAGAATGGTGCGATTGGTCATATGCAAAACCTAGTCGAAAAACGGTTATCTGGCGATGCGGATCCTACGGCCTTCGTGTTGCATACTCAGGTTCCTCGCTTCCTGCCTTG
>CAYZFU010000276.1:403-3938 GCA_964477725.1 uncultured Halopseudomonas sp. | reverse complement strand
AGCGCCAGATTGACAGCGGTGGTCGATTTGCCGACACCACCCTTGCCGGAGGCCACCGCAATGATGTTCTTTACATTATGCAACGCCGGAATCGAGCCTTGAGCCGGTGCTGACTGAACCTGCCAGCGGACGCCGACCGAAGCCGACTCCACCCCGTCCACGTTCTCCACCGCGACCTTGAGCATCTGCTCGATGCCAGCGGTGACGCTACCCGCTGCGTAACCGAGCACGATATCAGCACGGACCTTAGCGCCATCGATGTCCAGCGAACGAAGGCATCCGCTGCTGAGCAGGTCGGTGCCGGTGTAGGGGTCGCGATATTGCGTCAGAGCGGATTCGATGGCAGTGCGGCTTGGCTGGGTCATGTGTCGTCCGGTTATATATAGATGAAGGACTTATGCTATCGAGAGAATCGATGCGGGAAAAGCTGCTCGCAGGAAAGACAACGGCCGCGGTGATTGGGTTTCATCCGCGGCCGTTATGGGCTGGCTAAAGCGCCAACCGGGTGTGTTAGCCTTGACTGACGGAAGGGCATCGTCCCCGGTGGGGCGCCCGGACTTCAAACCCGGTGAGATGCGCCAGGCGCGTCTGGTAGGTTCGACTCCTATTCCCTTCCGCCAATCGCAGCATCAAGCAGCGTCGCGTACCTCCTGCTCGGCCTCGACAGCACCGCTCTGCTCACCGGCGGGAGCCTCCTGCACCGGCATCGGCACTTCGCTGGCCTCTGACTGGCCGGCTGCGCTATTCGAGCCCTGATCACCCACTTTGTCGAGCAGATACTGCATCAGCGTCTGACCGCGGTCGCCGACCATTTCAACGAAGGTGTCACGAACCGGCAGGCTGCGCTCCCGGAATGCCGCGCGTTCCTCTTCGGTCAGTTCGATGATCTGGATATCGCTGTTTTCGGTGATTGTATTCAGTCGCTCGCTATTCAACCGCGTCTGTACATCATGAATGTATGGGACCATCTCGGTCACGACATCATCGATGAGTTGCTTGCGCTCGTCAGACAGAGCTTCGTACCAGTCCTGGTTCGCCATGAAGGTCGCGATGAACTGGGCCTGATTGGCAAAGATCATGTAGTTCTGGACCTGATAAAAGTCCATTTCCTCGTGTGCGAATACCGGCTGGATGTTGGCGTCGATCTGGCCCAACTGCAGGCCGCTGAATACTTCGCCGTACTCCATGGTGGTCGGGTCGGCACCGTAGGCGCTGTAGGTCTCGCGCAGCAGGCGGTTGTCCATGGTACGGATCGCTACGCCATCGAAATCCTCTGGTGTGCGAATTTCCTTGTTGGCGGTCCAGACTTGCCAGCCTTCCGGGACGATCGCCAGCGGATGCAGGTCGCGCTCGTTGAATGCTCCGACCAACGCATCATGTTTGCGAAATTCCGGATCGTTGAGCAGCTCCGCGTTGCGCTTCTCGTCCTCGGTCAGAACGAAGTTCAGGCTGAACAGTTGCGATTCGGGAACCGTCCCACCGAGAAAGCCCGAACCGAACGCGAGTTCGATCGCGCCGGACTGCACCTGATCATAGATGTCGGTCAGACCGCCGAGCTGGCCGTAGGGAAACAACCTGACTTCGACCGCACCGTCGGAGCGCTCGCTGACGAGTTCCGAGAACCGCGTGCCGTATTCGTGCTGTACGCTACCTTCGATTTCCTCCAGACCGAAGCGCCAGATTTCCACCTGCCCGGTCGAGGTCTGCTCTTCGATTCCGGCCGAGACTTCGGTCTCTTCCTGATTCTCCGATCCGCAGGCCGCCAGGGCCAGTGCTGCCACGCCAATACAACCATTACGCCAGTTCATGGAACGCTCCCTATGTATTGTTCTGGATAACTCTTATAACCATAACATAGGACCTTGATATGTCCACGTCGTGCAAAAACTAACGCCATGGGTTATGGTCAAAAAGAAACGAGACGACGCGCTGGCGCCTTTGTATGACCGGCGCGTCGGACAAAGTATCCATTCTGCTGTCGACTCCATGTCGAGTACCGACACGAAAACAAGGGGACAGACGGATGCCCGAGCCTGCCGACACATCGGCCAGCAACTCGTACAAAGCGTCGCTCACCAAAGTGCTGGGGGTACTTGACCGCACGGCAGAACACATCGAAGAATTCATCCTCGGCGGGAGCGTGCTGTTCCTGTCGGGTCTTCTTGTCATTCACGTGCTGGGCCGACAGATTCTCGGCACCGGCGTGACCGGCCAGGTCGAACTGACGCGCATGAGCATGGTAATCATGACCTTTGCCGGTCTCGGTTACGGTGTGCGCAAGGCTAGACACATCTCCATGTCCGCCTTCTACGATCAGCTTCGTGGTAAACCGCGGAAACTGCTGCTGATGTTCATACATATCGTCACCGGTGCGCTGATGTTCTATCTGGCATGGCACGCTTGGGATTACGTCAGTTCCATTCAGGACCGCGGACGCCGCTCTTCTGCACTGCAGATCCCTCTATGGATTCCCTACATGGCCGCACCGGTAGGCTTTGCCCTGGCCGGCATTCAGTACTGGCTGACCGTGGCGAGAAACCTGATTTCGAAGGACACCTATCGGTCGTTTTCCGAAAAAGAGCGCTACGACGAAGTGCCCAACGATCCCAGTATCTGAGACCCCGCCCGCATATGCTGACTATTACCTTCGTTACCATGTTCGTGCTGCTGGCACTGGGTTTCCCCATGATGGTGCCACTGCTCGCCGCCGCGCTGATGTTGATGTTCTTTACCTTGGATACCAACAACGTCGGTCTGCTCATGGGACAGATGATCAGCGGTGTTCGCTCCTGGGCACTGGCTGCCGTTCCGCTATTCATCTTCGCCGCTGACCTGATGACGCGAGGCCATACTGCCAACCGGCTTTTGGATTTGGTTCAGAGTTTCGTTGGTCACCTGCGCGGCGGCCTGCCCATTACTACCGCAGCGAGTTGCACCCTGTTCGGCGCAGTGTCCGGCTCCACGCAGGCGACCGTCGTTGCCATGGGCGGACCGATGCGTCCCAAATTGCTGGAAAAAGGCTATTCGGACTCGTTCAGCCTCGCGTTGATTATCAATGCCAGCGACATCGCCCTGCTCATTCCGCCGAGCATCGGCATGATTATTTATGGCGTGGTGTCCGGCGCGTCTATCGGTGATCTGTTTATCGCCGGCATCCTGCCCGGCTTCCTGCTGCTGGTCCTGTTCTCCATTTATTGCTGGATAGGTTCGATCCGCATGGGCATTGAGCCGGAGCCGCGCGTCGGCTGGGGCGCGCGCGCCCGCGCGGCGAAGAAGGCCATCCTGCCGCTGGGCTTCCCGCTGGTGGTGGTGGGCGGTATCTATGGCGGCTTCTTCAGCCCGACCGAGGCAGCCGCGATCGCGGTGCTTTACGCTCTGGTGCTGGAGATCGTGATACTGCGCGCGGTGAAGCTCCGTGAGTTGTGGGACGTTGCCCTCTCGACCGGTCTGATAACCGCCGTGGTCTTCATTCTGGTCGCTGCGGGTACGGCCTTCACGTATGTCATTTCGTTTGCCGGGCTTCCACAGGCAATCC
>CAYZFU010000276.1:0-389 GCA_964477725.1 uncultured Halopseudomonas sp. | reverse complement strand
GGTCATCGCCTCGATCGGTGACAACCCGACCATGGTGCTCGGTCTGATCGCGATTTCCTTCTTTATAGGCTGCATGTTCGTAGACCCGATCGTCGTGATCCTGATTCTCACGCCACTGTTCATGCCAGCCGTGAATGCGGCCGGCCTGGATCCGGTCCATGTCGGAGTGATCGTCACGCTGCAGGCGGCGATCGGCTCGGCCACGCCGCCCTTCGGATGCGACATTTTTACCGCAATGGCAGTGTTTCGCCGGCCGTATTTCGACGTGATCCGCGGCACGCCGCCGTTTATCCTGATTCTGCTGTTTGCAACTGTGCTGCTTATTCTGTTCCCGCAGATCTCCCTGTGGCTGCCTTCTCTGGCCGGCTGATCGATTATCCCTTCAGGCC
>CAYZFU010000275.1:974-3985 GCA_964477725.1 uncultured Halopseudomonas sp. | reverse complement strand
GACACCAGCGCATTGATGATGTCCGATATGCATTCCTTCGGTTCCTTCCTGGTGGATCGCCTGGAGCGTGTTCATACCCGCAATGGGAATTCTGTCGCCTACGATACCCAAGGCTGGATCGGCAATTCGTATGACAAGTTCTACCTCAAAGCCGAAGGCGATATCGAACAAGGCCGCGTAGGTGATGCCCGGACCGAATTGCTGTGGAGCCATGCGATTACTCCCTATTGGGACACCCAGCTCGGCCTTCGCGTCGACGTCGGCAGCAATCGACCTGGTCGCAATTGGCTCGCCTTCGGCGTCCAGGGACTGGCCCCGTACTGGTTTGAAGTAGAGGCGACAGGCTACGTTGGAGAGCAAGGTCGGACCGCCTTGCGCCTGGCGGCCGAATACGAGGTGTTGTTGACCCAGCGTTGGGTGCTTCAACCTCGCGTCGAGGCCAACCTGTACGGCAAAGAAGATCCTGAGCTTGGCATCGGACGGGGCCTGTCTAGCGCCGCCTATGGCGTTCGGCTGCGCCATGAGTTCTCCCGCCAATTCGCCCCTTACGTCGGAATTGAGCGCAACCAGAGTTTCGGCCGTACTGCCAGCTTCGTACGTGGTGCCGGCGGCAATGCCGGTGAGACCAGGCTCGTGGCCGGCGTACGCGTTTTGTTCTAAGTCTCCACCTTTTTAACCCTCCACAACATCTCCAAGGAGTATCGCCATGTCCTACCAGTCCCTGTTCGCTAAAACAGCCGTCACCATCGCTGCAGCCGCGTTCGCTACCGCAGCATTCGCTCACCCGAAGCTGCTTGGCTCGACCCCTGAAGACAACTCGACAGTGAGTGCGCCGGAAAAGATCGAACTGCACTTCTCGGAAAATCTCTCCAAGCAGTTCTCCGGCGCCAGCCTCTTGATGACCAGCATGCCAGGTATGAACCATGCTTCGCCAATGAAGATGGCGGCCAAAGTGTCGGGTTCGGATGATCCCAAGACCATGGTAATCACCCCGAGCCAACCGTTGATGCCGGGCGTGTACAGCATCGAATGGCGCGCGGTCTCGTCGGATACCCATCCGATCACCGGCAAGATTACTTTCACGGTGAAGTGAGCAGGTAATGGACGGGATGACCGTTTTGGTGCGCTTTGCGCTGTATCTGGACTTGATGCTTGTCTTTGGCCTGCCGCTGTTTCAGCTGCATGCACTGCGCCAGGCTGAGCGTTCATCCCCCTTGGGTAAGAAGTTCGTCGTACTGACGACAAGTGCAGCCGCCATCGGGCTAGCGCTGTCGGCGGTGAGCATGCTGCTCATGGCCAAGGCGATGACCGGCGCTACTGACATCAACTCGATTGAACAGCACATGTTCGAGATGATGTTGACCGACACCTCTTTTGGCTTGGCGTGGTGTCTGCGCATGGCGATGTTGCTCGTGGCCATCATGGCTGCGCTACTGTCGAATGTCCGGCCGACCGCGAGCGCAGTTCTGATGAGCGCAGCGGGAGGCACCGCCTTGGCCACGCTGTCCTGGGCTGGTCACGGCGCCATGGACGAAGGTGCGCGGGGACAGGTTCACTTGATTGCCGACATCATCCATCTGCTAGCCGCTGGCGGCTGGGTAGGTGCGCTGGCAGCGTTCATCCTGATGTTGGTTCTGCGTTATGGTAACGACCCCGCAGATGTTTCCCTACTCAGCCGAACGCTCAATGGCTTTGCGCTGATGGGTACACTGATCGTTGGATCGTTGGTGATCACGGGGGCGCTGAACTACTGGCTGATTGTCGGCCCCACCATTACAGGGCTTTTTTCTTCTCCCTACGGGCAATTACTGATCGCCAAGCTCGGCCTGTTCGGCTTGATGCTGGCCCTGGCTGCCGCAAATCGCTACCGCTTAAGCCCGTTGTTGGAACGAGTCCAAGTTTCGGGAAAACACGCCACGGCGATTGCTGCTCTACGCAGAAGCCTTTTCGTCGAAACCTGTTGCGCGTTCCTGATTCTGGCGTTGGTCGCCTGGCTCGGCACCTTGGGTCCGATGACTGAATAAGTTCAATCCCACGGAGACCCTCTCGCACACGGCCGTGGTGTGGGCTGTTGCGATGGCTGGACTGTATTTCGGCCGCAACTGGAACGCCGAGGCGACCGAGCCTTATTTCCAGGTCGTTTCGGCTGTGCTGATCATCGGCGTCGCGGCCTGGATGATCTGGCGTACATGGCGTGCCCAACGTGCGTGCTTCCACGACCACAGCCATGACCACGATCACCACCACGATGAAGCCAAGCACATCGACACCGGCCATGGCGTAGTGCGTCTGGAAGTGTTTGAAAAGGATGTTCCGCCGCGCTTTCGCCTGTACCGCGAAAGCAAGCATGGCCATGTGTGGGCGGCTGACCAGGTAAAAATCGAGACGGAGCGTCCGGACGGCAGCCGCCAGACCTTCACTTTCGTGCAGCGTGATGGTTTCGTCGAATCAGGGCAGGAGATTCCCGAGCCGCACGAGTTCGTCGCCCGTTTGAAGCTGGGCCATGACCACCACAGTCATGACTACGACGTTGAATTCGTCGAGCACGATGACCATCACCACGCCATCAAGGACTACGAAGGGCTGGATGTATCGGCACCGGGCTACCAAGACCCGCATGAGCTGGCCCACGCCAACGACATTCGCCGCCGTTTTGCCGGCCGCGAAGTGACCACAGGACAAATCATCGTCTTCGGCCTGACGGGTGGGCTGATTCCCTGCCCGGCGTCGATCACCGTGCTGCTACTCTGCTTGCAATTGAAGAAGATCGCGCTGGGTGCGACCCTTGTTCTGTGCTTTAGCATCGGTCTGGCTCTGACGATGGTAGCTTCCGGCGCCCTTGCCGCGCTGAGCGTCAAACACGTGTCCAAGCGCTGGAGTGGTTTCGGCGAATTTGCCCGCAAGGCTCCTTATTTCTCTGGCGGGTTGATTGTTCTGGTTGGGCTGTACGTAGGTTACCAAGGGCTACACGCCTTGGTGTAACACGCTTTCAGTTTGTCAGGCCCTGGAGA
>CAYZFU010000275.1:0-964 GCA_964477725.1 uncultured Halopseudomonas sp. | reverse complement strand
GCCTCTCCCCATCCGGGCGCAGCTCGCCTTGCGGCGAGATGTGCCGGTACAGGGTCTGCCGCGTGATGCCGAGTTCCTGACACAGATCGCCGACCTTGGTTTCCGGCTGCCCCATCGCTGCCATCGCCAGGCGCAGCTTGGCTGCGGTGCCCGCCCTTCCTGCCGCGCGCCCGCGCCGACGCCAGCCCCGCGATGGTCCGTTCGGCGATCAGTTCACGCTCGAACTCGGCCAGTGCTGCGAAGATGCCAAAGACCAGCTTGCCGGCGGCGGTCGTGGTGTCGATGGCCGCGCCGTGGCCGGTCAGTACCTTTAACCCGATGCCGCGCCCGGTCAGATCGTGCACGGTGTTGATCAGGTGGCGCAGGTCACGTCCGAGGCGATCCAGCTTCCACACGACCAGCGTGTCGCCGGGCCGTAGCGCCTTCAGGCAACTTACCAGGCCGGGGCGGTCCTCGCGCTTGCCGGACGCCTGGTCTTCATAGAGGTGGGCCGGATCGACGCCGGCAGCAACCAGCGCGTCGCGCTGCAAGTCGGTCGCCTGGGAACCATCCGCCTTCGACACCCGCATGTAGCCAATCAGCATATTGCACCTGTCACATATACGTTCGATTATGTGACAGTGTGCGCCGGAAAGCTCAGGCCGTTAAAATTTGTCACTTAACCCGTCATTCTGTCTAAGGCATGCAAAGGGTCCATCAGGCTCATAATGTGACAGGAATTCCGGCGGGATGCCTTCCTTCACGAAGGTGGCTCGCAACCGTTCCAGGGAAGCTGGGTCGCGCCGACCATAGGAAGCCAACGCGAACAGCGAGCGTGCCGTCTCGGGGTTGTGCCGCGCTTCAATGATGGCTTCATCGATGGCCTGGACTGCACGTTGCCAGTGATTGACGGGTTCGGGCTTCGGCGCTTTCGCCGGCAGGCCACTGGTGAACTCGGTTTGGGGCTCGGACCAGAATAGCTTTG
>CAYZFU010000274.1:3765-4006 GCA_964477725.1 uncultured Halopseudomonas sp. | reverse complement strand
CGTGTCCGAACCTGGCCGAATTTATCTGATCACCACCGTCACGCTCGGCCGGAAGCCGATCTTTGCAGACTTCCATCTGGCCCGCCGGACGATACGTACGCTTCAGAATCAACCGCGTGGAGCTTCAACGTTGGCCTTCGTGCTCATGCCTGACCATTTGCATTGGCTTTTGCAGCTCGACGACGGGAAGCTGTCAACTGTTGTCGGAAGGTTCAAGGGAGAAAGCGCTCGCTGCATCGGG
>CAYZFU010000274.1:0-3755 GCA_964477725.1 uncultured Halopseudomonas sp. | reverse complement strand
AAGCCAATTTGGCAACCAGGTTTTCATGACCGCGCGGCGAGGCGGGGGGACGACCTCCGCGAGATGGCCCGCTACTTGGTAGCCAACCCGCTACGCGCGGGGCTGGTAGATGATATTGGCGATTACCCACACTGGGACGCGATCTGGTTGTGACCGTACATCAGGTGTATCCGAGCGCGAAAGCGCGCCCTGAGAACCCCTTCGCGGCCGTGCCCGCTCCCACAGGGGGCAGTGGCCTGATGTGGGAGCGCACCTGGGCGCGAAAGCGGGCCTGAGAACCCCTTCGCGGTCATGCCCGCTCCCACAGGGCTCGGTGGCCTGATGTGGGAGCGCACCTGGGCGCGAAAGCGCGCCTGAGAACCCCTTCGCGGTCATGCCCGCTTCCACGGGGCTTGGTGGCTGCAATGTGGGAGCGCACCTGGGCGCGAAAGCGGGCCCGAACCTCTTGGCGGTCATGCCCGCTCCCACAGGCGCTGCGTGCTTATTCAGCGTCGCTTTCAACCCGCTTGGCGCTGAAAATGGTCACAGGGTTACGCGGCACGTTCTGGTGCATGCCCTGGTTGCCGGTCGGCACCTTGGCGATGGTTTCGACAACATTTTTGCCCTCGACCACTTTGCCGAACACGGCGTAACCAGGGTTGCTCCCGTTGCGGTCGAGAAACTCGTTGTTCGACAGATTAATGAAGAACTGGCTGGTCGCGCTGTCCGGGTCGTTGGTGCGTGCCATGGCCACCGTGTAGCGCTCGTTCTTCAGCCCGTTGCCGCCTTCGTTCTCGATTGGCTTGCTGGTAGAGCGCTGACGCATGTCATTGGTGAATCCACCACCCTGGATCATGAAGCCCGGGATGACACGATGGAAGACCAGGTTCTCGTAGTGCCCGGCCTCGACGTAACGCAGGAAGTTGGCGACGGTGACGGGCGCCTTGTCCTCATATAGCTCCATTTCGATGTCGCCAAGGCTGGTGTTCAGCACCACACGCGGGTTATCGGCCTGGGCAGTGGCGGCAATCAACAGCAGGCCGCAGGCGGCAGCAACGCGTTTAAGCATGTTCAAGCTCCGGTGATTTCTTGTTGGGGTTGCCTAGCAGACCCGCATTGACGCAAAAAGTCCAGTATCAGGCGGTTACAGTGCTCGGGCTGGTCTACCGGCGTGGCGTGGCAGGAATCGGCGATCACTTCCAGATGAGCATCACCCAGTCGGCAGACATATTCTCGCTTGCGCTCGATGGGCATGTAGTCGTTATCACCGCTGATCACCAGAACCGGACAACAGATCCGATCAAGCTGATCGACCACGCTCCAGCCGATGATCGCTCGCAGCGAGGCGAGATAGGCCTTACGGTCGTTCTCGCACCACCGCTGCTCAAAAGTATGACGCAGTGTCTGCTGGTCGGGCTTGGGGAATAACACCCGGGCCAGGCCGCGGGCCGTTACGCTCAAGGGCAGGGCATGCGCCAGGACCAGCCGCTGGGCAACCATCGCATATTCGCGCGCGCGCTTGGGACGCACTTCCGGCGCGCTGTTGATGACTGTGAGACTGGCGGCAATATGCGGATGGTCAGTAGCAAGCTGAAAGGCGATCATGCCGCCCATGGAGATCCCGACGATGTGCGGTCGCTGCAAATCCAGCGCTTCGATCAGGCAGACGACGTCCTCGGAGAAACCTTTGATGGAATACTTGCCCGGCGGCTTGTCGCTAAGCCCGTGCCCGCGCATGTCAACGCAGACCACCCGGTAGCGTTCGCGTAGCGCATCCGTCTGGTTCTCCCAGTCACGGGTGCTGGATCCGAGGCCGTGAATCAGGACGACGGGCTCACCCTGGCCCTGGTCGGTATAGTACAGGCGACATCCATTGGCGGTGAGGTGCGGCATAGCAGTTCCTTTACAGGGTCGCTTATTCTTAACAGAGTCGCCGCGCGGTTTGAAGCCTCAACCCTCGTCGGTCATCGAATGTTCAATGATCAGGTCGGCCAGGATGCGTGTCGCCGGGCCCAATGGCCGGTCCTTGTTTGCATACAGATACAAATAGTGGGAGCGACTCGAGCCTTGCTGCAACGGTAACGGCTTGAGCTTTCCGTCCGCCAACTGGCGAGCGATCTCGTGGGCGGGGAGCCAGGCGAAGCCCAGGCCGCTGGCTACCAGTTCGGCTGCGGTGCCCAGACTCGCAACGGTCCAGCGCTGCTCGGCACCGAGCCAACCGGTATCACGCGGCTGGCGCCGCCCCGAGTCGCGGATGACCACCTGCAAGTGGGTCTCCAGATCGGCGTGCGTCAGCTGGCGCTGAAGCTGGTGCAAGGGGTGGTTGGGGTTGGCCACGGCGACAAAGTCCACGGCATTGAGCTGCTGCGGCAGATAACCGGCGATACTGATGCCCGAGATCGCCAGATCCGCCGTGCCCGCCAGCAGACATTCCTCTACGCCGGACAGGACTTCTTCGCGCAGCTGGACGCGACAGCCCTGGCTCAGCGGCATGAACGATTGCAGCGCTCGCGCCAGGCGGCCGGTAGGGTAGGCCGCGTCAACCACCAACTGAACCTCCGCTTCCCAGCCCTGGTCCATATTCCAGGCGAGTTGCTCGAGCTGACTGGCCTGTTTGATCAGTTGACGGGAACGACGTAGCAATGCGGTCCCGGCCTCGGTCAGCACTGCCTTTCGGCCTTCGATCTCCAGCAGCGGCACGCCTAGTTGTTCCTGCATGCGCGCAACGGTGTAGCTGATCGAGGACTGCGAGCGATGCAGCGCTTCGGCGGCCTGGGCAAAGCCGCCGTTGTCGACCACGGCTTGGAGTGTGCGCCACTGTTCCAGAGTGACCCGTGGTGCTTTCATAGAGCTAGCCCTTGTGTCTGCCTATACGGAGAATCATATGAAGCGGAAATTCCATGCGATCCTGGTTGCCTTGTTTATGCCTGCGACTGCACTTGCTTTCACCATTGACCTCAACATGGAAAACGAAGGGGTCGATGTCAAAGGTACGACCGGTTACATCAGCAATGTTGCCACCATCACATTAGTCAACGAAGGCGATCAGGCAGCTCGTTGCGAGGTGTATTTCGAAAACGGACCCGAGCGTCCGCCGCGCAAGCGCCTCACAGTCGAGGCAGGCGAGAAGCTCACCGTGACCCAGGCGTTCGAACGGGAGATCAATCGCGTACGCTCCCGGGTAGCTTGCGAACCCGAGCAATAGCAGATCATCGAAATTGTCGATTAGTTTGCGCGCATATTTGCGCTTTTGTATAGGCGGATCTGTTCATAACATCTCTTCATCGAATCCGCTGAAGAGGAAAGGTCATGACACAGATATTGGTTCTACATACAAGCGCTCGCCGCGAAGGCTCCGCCTCCCGCCAGTACACCGATCAGCTGGTTCAGGCGCTGAGCGACAAGCACTCCGGCGCTCGGATCGTGACCCGCGAGCTGGGCATCGAGCCGCTGCCGCACCTGGACGAAACCCTGCTGGGCGGCTGGACCAAGCCGGCTGAGGCACAAACCGAGGCCGAGCGGCAGGCGGCGGCACGGTCTGCTGAACTGATCGACGAGCTTCTGGCCAGCGATATCGTTGTGATTGGCTCGGCCATGTACAACTTTGGCATCACCTCGACTCTCAAGGCCTGGCTGGACCACGTCTTGGCCGCCGGCAAGACCTTCCGCTACACGGAAAACGGCCCGGTCGGCCTCGCTGGCGAGCGGGAGGTCTACATCGTTGCAGCCCGTGGCGGTCGTTATCAGGGCAGCCCGCTGGACCATCAGGAGCCCTA
>CAYZFU010000273.1:0-4033 GCA_964477725.1 uncultured Halopseudomonas sp. | reverse complement strand
GTTCCGCGTGGATAACCCGCACACCAAGCCGATGCCCTTCTGGGAATGGCTAATCGCTGATGTCCGGCGTAGTCATCCGGAGGTGATCTTCCTCTCGGAAGCCTTCACTAGGCCACCGATGATGGCGCGTCTGGGCAAGCTCGGCTTCAGCCAGAGCTATACCTATTTCACCTGGCGCAACACCAAGCACGAGCTGTCGGAGTTTTACACCCAGCTCAACGAAGAGCCCTGGCGCAATTGCTACCGGCCGAACTTCTTCGTCAACACACCGGACATCAATCCCTACTTCCTGCAGCATTCCGGTCGTGCCGGCTTTCTGATTCGCGCAGCCCTGGCAACCATGGGCGCCGGCTCCTGGGGCATGTATTCGGGGTTCGAGATCTGCGAGGCAGCACCGGTGCCGGGCAAGGAAGAATATCTCGACTCGGAAAAGTACGAGATCCGGCCACGCGACTACTACGCGCCCGGCAACATCGTCGCCGAGATCACCCAGCTCAATCGCATTCGCCGGCAGAACCCGGCGTTGCAGACTCACCTGGGCTTCAAGGCGTATACGGCGTGGAACGACAACATCTTCTACTTCGGCAAGCGCACCGACGATCTGCAGAACTTCATCCTCGTAGCCATCAGCATGGACCCGTGGAATGCCCAGGAAGCACATTTCGACCTGCCACTCTGGGAACTCGGGCTGCCGGATGACGCAGCTACCCAGGGCGAAGATCTGATGACCGGACACACCTGGACCTGGTATGGCAAGACGCAGTGGATGCGCATCGAGCCCTGGAATCTGCCCTTCGGTATCTGGCGCATTCGAACCCAATAATCGCCGCGACAGCGGCTGAGGCACCCTCTATGGCGAAGACAAATAAAAGCAGGAGCGCGGCGTTCATCGATGACCCCCTCTGGTACAAGGACGCGGTCATTTATCAGGTGCACGTGAAGTCGTTTTTTGATTCCAACAATGACGGTATTGGTGATTTTGCCGGCCTGATCCAGAAGCTCGACTATATCGCCGGGCTCGGCGTCAACACGATCTGGTTGCTGCCGTTCTTCCCGTCGCCTCGGCGCGACGATGGTTACGACATCGCCGATTACCGCAATGTGCACCCGGACTACGGCAAGATGGCCGACGCCAAGCGGTTCATCGCCGAGGCACACAAGCGAGGTCTGCGAGTGATCTGCGAGCTGGTCATCAACCACACCTCCGACCAGCATCCCTGGTTCCAGCGCGCGAGGCGCGCCAAGCCGGGTTCGGCTGCGCGCAATTACTATGTCTGGTCCGACACCGACGAGGCGTACAGCGGCACGCGCATCATCTTCCTGGATACCGAGAAGTCCAACTGGACCTGGGATCCGGTGGCCGGCCAGTATTACTGGCACCGCTTCTATTCGCACCAGCCGGATCTGAACTTCGACAACCCGCAGGTGATGAAGGAGGTGCTCTCGGTCATGCGCTTCTGGCTCGACCTGGGTATCGACGGCCTGCGCCTGGATGCCATCCCCTATCTGATCGAGCGTGAAGGCACCAACAACGAAAACCTGCCGGAAACTCACGACGTGCTCAAGGCGATCCGCGCGGAGCTCGACCGGGTGTATCCTGACCGTATGCTGCTGGCCGAAGCCAACCAGTGGCCTGAAGACACTCAGTTGTACTTCGGCGGGGACGAGAACGGGCTGGGTAATGAATGTCATATGGCGTTTCACTTCCCGCTGATGCCGCGCATGTACATGGCCATCGCCCAGGAAGACCGTTTCCCGATAACCGATATCCTGCGCCAGACCCCGGACATCCCGTCGAACTGCCAGTGGGCAATCTTCCTGCGCAACCACGACGAGCTCACGTTGGAGATGGTGACCGACAAGGAACGCGACTACCTGTGGAATTACTATGCTTCGGATCGCCGAGCGCGTATCAACCTCGGTATTCGCCGTCGCCTGGCGCCGCTGGTTGAGCGTGACCGTCGCCGCATCGAGTTGCTCAACAGCCTATTGCTGTCGATGCCGGGCACACCGACATTGTATTACGGCGATGAGCTGGGCATGGGCGACAACATCTTTTTAGGTGACCGCGATGGTGTGCGTACGCCCATGCAGTGGTCGCAGGATCGCAATGGTGGGTTCTCCCGCGCCGATCCGGCGAGCCTGGTACTGCCGCCGATTCAGGATCCCTTGTACGGCTACCAGACCATCAACGTAGAAGCCGCCGAAAAGGACCCGCATTCGCTGCTGAACTGGACCCGTCGCATGCTGAACGTGCGCAAGCAGTTCAAGGCGTTCGGCCGCGGCACCCTGAAAATGCTGGCGCCAGCCAATCGCCGGATTCTGGCTTATGTTCGCGAATTCACTGATCAGGACGGGCGCACCGACAGCATACTGTGTGTGGCCAACGTGTCACGCGCGGCGCAGGCGGTCGAGCTGGACCTGTCTCAGCACGTGGGCAAGGTGCCGGTGGAAATGGTTGGTGGGAGCGCCTTCCCGCCGATTGGCGAGCTCAGCTATCTGCTGACGCTGCCGCCATACGGCTTTTACTGGTTCTATCTGGCTGAAGAGTCGCGCATGCCCAGCTGGCACCTAGAGCCACCCCAGCGGATGCCCGAAATGGCCACGCTGGTGATCAAGCGTCGGCTGAACGAAGTGCTCGAAGGCGAGTGCAGCAAAGTGTTGCAAAAAGAGACGTTGGCGGCCTGGTTGCCCAAACGCCGCTGGTTCGGCGGCCACGGGCAAGCCAAGGCACGCGTGCTCTACGGCGTGCCATTCGATGACCAGACCCACCAGTTTCTGCTCTCCGAGCTGGAGGTGGAAACGGCCTCCGGAAAGGCGTTGTACCAGCTGCCGTTCGGGCTGGTTGAGGAAGACAACTCCAGCTTGCTGTCCGATCAGCTGGCCATGGCGCGCGTTCGACGCGGGCCGCGCGTCGGCTATCTGACCGATGCGTTCGCAGTAGAAAGTTTCGTGCGCAACGTGGTTAGCCACATGCAGGCCGGGAAGGATGTGTCCGGCCCGGCAGGCACGCTGCAATTTCGCGCCTTCCCTTGCTTGAACGAAATCGAGCTGGGCGACGAGCCGGAGATCACCTATCTCTCTGCCGAGCAGTCGAACAGCTCGGTGATCATCGGCGGCAGTACGGTGCTCAAGCTGATTCGTCACGTCCGGCCAGGAATACATCCGGAGCTGGAGATGAGCAGCTTTCTCACCGAGCATGGCTTCGCCTACTGCGCGCAAATGCTGGGCCAGATGACCCGTGTCGATGACAACGGCGAGCCGCACGCGCTGATGGTGCTGCAGCGCTTCGTCAACAACCAGGGCGATGCCTGGGAATGGACGCAATCGACGCTGGAGCGCGCCATCCGCGATCAGTTGGCCGGCGGTATGTCGCAGCTGGAGAATCAGTTCACCGCACTGGCCGAACTTGAAGACTTCTCGACACAGCTGGGTATGCGCCTCGGTGAGATGCACGCGGTGCTCGCCAGCGATTCCGACAATGCCGACTTCGCTCCGCAGGTGACTGACTCTGAGCAGGCGAAAGCCTGGAGCGAAAGCATTCGCAGTCAGGTCGAGCAGGCGCTCGATGCGCTGGAACAACCGAGCAAGGAATACGATGAGGATACCGCCGAGCTGGCCGAGGTGCTGCGCAATCGGCGCAAGCCGCTGCTTAACGCGATAGAAGGCCTTGCCCAGCGTGTGGTGGGCGGGCTTCGCATTCGCGTACATGGAGATCTCCACCTGGGTCAGGTACTGGTTGTGCAGGGTGATGCGTATCTCATCGACTTCGAGGGCGAGCCATCCAGACCCCTGGATGAGCGAAGGGCGCTGCACAGCCCTTATAAAGACGTCACCGGCGTCCTGCGCTCTTTCGACTACGCTGTGGCCATGGGCCTGCGCGACGCGCAAAGCACAGACACCACACCCGAGGCCGACAACATTCGCATGCAGACAGTAAGCGCCTACCGTGAAAGCGCCACCCGCGCGTTTCTGGACGCTTACGCCAAGGCCGCTGCGGGCGTGCCACACCAGTGGCAGTCCGAAGAGGGCG
>CAYZFU010000272.1:0-4171 GCA_964477725.1 uncultured Halopseudomonas sp. | reverse complement strand
TGCACCGGCTGCACACTCTCGGTGGCGTTCATCACCGACAGCGCCATTGGAAAGAACGCCCCCAGCGCCACCACGACGATGATCGGCAGATTGCCGAACCCCATGACGATGAGAAACAACGGCACCCAGGCAATCGACGGAATCGACTGCAGGATGATAATCGCCGTACGCAACGTCTCGCGGAAGAAGAACAGCACCCCACCGATCAGGCCAAAGCCGATACCGAACAGCATGGCGAAGCCGTATCCGGTACCCAGGCGGCTCATGCTGCCCGCGAGTCCGTCGAGGAAGTCCTGCTCGGTGATCGACTGAAACAGCCGGGCAAACACCACGGGAATATCCGGCATCAGGAAATCCGGCAGGCTCCAGGCCGCGGATTGCCAGATCAACAAGATGAAAGCGACCGCCAGCACAACAGCGAGGTACTTTTTCGGCCCGGTCAAACGACGTCCCTGGCTCATGCGCGCACCTCCGTCTTGATGCCAAGCAGCGAGAGTATTTCCTTGCGCTGCTCCGCGACGCCAGACAAGTCATGGCTGCGCTCGCAATGCTCGAAACTGAACTCCTTGAGCACATGGGTCGGCCGCGGTCCGAACACCAGGATGCGGTCGGCCAGGTACAGCGCCTCGTCCACGTCATGAGTGACCAGCATCACCGACGGCTTGTGTTCCTCGATCAGCTCGTGCAATACATCCTGCAGCGACATACGCGTCAGCGCGTCGAGCGCGCCAAACGGCTCATCCAGCAGCAGTATCTCCGGCTTGACCATGAACGCCCGCGCCAGCGCCGTGCGCTGGCGCATGCCGCCGGACACCTGATGCGGATAGTAATGCTCGAAACCTTTCAGGTTCACCCGCTCCAGCCAGCCTTCGGCTTCGGCATAGGCCTGTTTTTTACCGACGCCCTGCAGCTCCAGTGCCATGGCCACGTTGGCCTGCAGCGTCAGCCAGGGATATAGCGCATGTTCCTGGAACACCAGGGTGCGCTGCGGATTGGGTGCGGTGATCAGCTTGCCATCGGCCAGCACCCTGCCCTCGCTGGGCTTTTCCAGCCCGGCAGCCAGATGCAGGATGGTAGATTTGCCGCAGCCGGACGGACCGACCAGCGCGACCAGCTCGCCTTCGGCAACTTCGGCATTGAAGTGCTTGATCACTTCCAGACTGCCGAAGCGCTTTTTGACGTCTTCGAACTTCAATTGCATGACGGTGTAACTCGTGTGGACGATCCTGCCAGCGGATCGAAAGCGCCCGGCATATAAGCCGGGCGCGGATCAAGGAATGGACAGGCTTACAGCTCGCGGTTCTGCTGCCAGGACAGGTCAAGAATCGACTGGGTGTCGAACGGCTTGCCGTCACGGGTCTTCAGCGAGCCTTGCTCCTGCATGATATTCGCCAGTTCCTGAATGCGCTGCAGATCCTGCTCGCTCAGGCCGGCGTCGAAATCCTGGGTCCGAATGGCCTCTTCGATCACCTTTTCACGTGGTACTTCGCCACGGTTCAGGGTCTTCAATGTTGGCTCGGCAATGAAGTAGCTGGCGATCAGTTCGGCAGCCTGCTCCGGCTTGTTCTCCAGCATATCGATCGCTTCACGCTGAGCATCGAGCGAACTCCAGATGGCTTCCTTGCGCTTGTCCAGCGTCTCGCCGGCAGTGATCACCACCATGCAGGGGAACGGCCACACTTCGCCGATCTCGTAGATCTGCTTGACCGGTGCGACCAGCTGCGCGATGCGGTCATAGGGTTCGAACAGGAATGCAGCGTCCACCCGGCCGGATACCAGCGACTGCACCGCCACCGCCGGGCTCACGCCCATGATGTTCAGATCGCCCGCCTCGAGTTCCGCGCTCTTCAGCGTCACACCACGCAATACCGCATCGGCCGTGCTGCCCTCGCGCTGCGAAGCAAGCGTCTTGCCCTTCAGGTCTGCTACGGTCTCGATGCCGCTGTCGTCACGCGCCAGAATCGAGTGATAACCGCGCTGCGCGCCGCCAACCACCCTCAAATTCGCACCACGCGAGGCCCAGGACACCGCATTCGTGAAGCCCAGCACGCCGGTATCAAGCTGCCCGCCGACGATCGCCTTGATCAAGTCGGTACCGGAGCTGAATTCAACCAGCTCCACGTTCAGACCATGCTTCTCATACAAGCCCGCCTCCTTGGCGACCATGACCTGCGCATCGTCCATCACGCGGATGTAACCGATCTTCAATGCTTCCTGCGCCTGCACAAACGCACTCACCAGCATCAACGCCGGCACCAACCATAGCTTTGCTTTCATGACCAACCCCTTTCTGAAAGACGGCATACAACCGATTGCCTGGATGAGAATTAGTTCGGGGAAGTTTACAGGATGGGGGCGGGTTGTGCCCGGCACGCCCTTCTGTCTCGTCCCCCCCGAACGGGTGGTCGAAGACTCGCGCAGGATGACTAGTCTCGGATGTGAGAGGAAAAGCGCGGCGGCTAGTGCTATGCAGGGCTTTTCTCGACCGCAACCGATAAGGGATGAATGAAATGAAACAAGAACAACAATCGAATCAACAAACTCCTCGTGTCTGTGTAATCGGTGCCGGGCCAAGCGGCATCGCCGCCGCGAAGAACTGCGTTCAGTCCGGCCTGGACGTCGTCGTTTTCGAAAAGAACGACAAAGTCGGCGGCAACTGGGTGTTCAACTCCAAGACCGGTCATTCCAGCGTCTACGAGAACACCCACATCATCAGCTCCAAGGCGTGGTCCGAATACGAAGACTTCCCGATGCCGGAGGACTATCCGGAATACCCCAACCACCGCCAGTTGCAGACCTACTTCGAATCGTATGCGAAACACTTTGGAGCCTACGACCGCATCCGCTTCCACCATACGGTTCAGCATGTCAGCCGCACCGCCGAGGGTCTCTGGCAAGTACGCTACCTCGATGATCAGAACGCGGAACACACCGAGCTATTCCACGTGCTGATGGTTGCCAACGGACATCACTGGGACCCCAAATACCCAAGCTATCCTGGCGAGTTTTCCGGCAAATTCATGCACTCGCACGACTTCAAAGGCGTCACCGAGCAATGGCGCGACAAGAACGTGCTGGTCATCGGCGGCGGCAACTCGGCGTGTGACGTTGCCGTGGAGTCGGCGCGCCTGGCTAACAAGGTTTGCCTGTCCATGCGCAGCCCGCAGTGGTTTCTGCCCAAGTTCCTGTTCGGGGGCGTGCCGACTGACGCCTACATGGCCCGGGACTCCTGGGTTCCCACCCCGATAGGCCAGTACATGGGCTCGAACCTGCTGAAGATGCTGCAAGGTTCCTACAAGAAACTCGGCCTGCCCGAGCCCAAGCGACCGGTCATGAGCCACCACCCTACCCTGAACTCGGATCTACTCGACTTCATCCGTCATGGCCGCATCAAGCCGCGCCCGGGCATCAAGGCATTGCATGGCGACGAAGTGGAGTTCACCGACGGGTCGCGCGAGGCGTTTGATCTCATCTGCGCGTGCACAGGCTACTGGACTACCTTCCCGTTCTTCGATACCGATTTCATCAACTTCAAACATCTGGAAAAGGTGCCGCTGTATCACAAGATGATGCATGCCGATCACGACAACCTGTACTTCATCGGGCTGTTCCAGCCCACAGGCTGTATCTGGCCCATGGCCGATGTGCAGGCGCGACTGGCTTGCGCCGAAATCCTCGGGCTCTATCAGCGCCCAGCCGACATGAAAGCGGCCATTCAGAATCAACTGGACAACCCTCACGTGGTATTCGAGGGCGGACAGCGACACGCAGTGGAGGTGGAATACCACAGCTTCCGCCAGGACCTGAGAAAAGAGCTGCGCACCGCCGGCATCGATATAGGCGAGGCGCCGAAGAAGGACATCTACCCCGCACAGGAAGGCGAACCCGACCTCAAGACCGCGCACGCGCGGGCTATGTACAACATCGAGATCAAGATCGTCGATGCTGGCGGCCAAACGCTGCCCAACGATGGAGTGGCCGAGGGTGAATTGCTGGTCCGCGGCCCGACCTATGCCGATGGAACTCTGGACAAGCCGGTCCCGGCTGAGCAGGGTGAATGGCTCTCTTCCGGTTACCTCGCTCGCATCGACGCTGAAGGAACGCTGATGCTGGGTAGTCGGATCGACGACCTCGAGCCGGCCAAGGCACCAGGCGCGGTCCTGGCGGCGGC
>CAYZFU010000271.1:0-4196 GCA_964477725.1 uncultured Halopseudomonas sp. | reverse complement strand
GTGGTGCGTCAACATCGGTTACGGGCGGCGCGAACTGGCCGATGCCGCCTACCGGCAGATGCTCGAGCTTCCGTACTACAACAGCTTCTTCCAGTGCGCCAACCCACCGGCCGTGAAGCTGGCTGCGGCGATCGCCGAGATCGCGCCAGCTCACATGAACCATGTGTTCTTCACCGGCTCCGGCTCGGAATCCAACGACACCGTACTGCGTATGGTCCGTCGTTACTGGGACCTGAAGGGCAAGCCGACCAAGAAAACCGTGATCGGCCGTATCAACGGCTATCACGGCTCCACCGTCGCCGGTGCCAGTCTCGGCGGCATGGCTCCGATGCACGAGCAGGGCGATCTGCCGATCCCCGGCATTGTGCACATTCCCCAGCCGTACTGGTATGGCGAGGGCGGCGACATGAGCCAGGACGAGTTTGGGTTGTGGGCGGCGCGCCAGCTTGAAGAGAAGATCCAGCAGGTCGGCGAGGATAACGTCGCGGCGTTTATCGCCGAGCCGATCCAGGGCGCTGGTGGGGTCATCATTCCGCCTTCCACCTATTGGCCGGAAATCAAGCGGATACTCGACAGGTACGACATCCTGCTGGTGGTCGATGAGGTGATCTGCGGTTTCGGCCGTACCGGCGAATGGTTCGGCAGCCAGTATTTCGACCTCAAGCCAGATCTGATGCCGATCGCCAAGGGGATGACCTCCGGTTACCTGCCGATGGGCGGGGTGATTGTCGGTGACCGAGTGGCGCGGACGATGATCGATGAAGGCGGCGAGTTCTTTCACGGTTACACCTACTCCGGTCATCCGGTGGCTGCGGCGGTCGGCCTGGAGAACCTGCGCATCATGCGCGAAGAAAAGATCGTCGAGTACGTCAAGCAGGAAGCGGCACCGTATTTGCAAAGCAAAATTGCCGACCTGGCGGAGCACCGTCTGGTAGGCGAAGTACGCGGTGTGGGCCTGCTCGGCGCAATCGAGCTGGTGAAGAACAAGGCGACACGCGAACGGTTCGCTGAAAAAGGCGCCGCCGGCACCTTGTGTCGCGACATCTGTGTGCGCAGCGGCCTGGTCATGCGGGCAGTGGGCGACACCATGATCATGTCTCCGCCCCTGGTCATTCAGCCGTCGGAAATCGACGAACTGGTGATGCGGATACGGCAGTGTCTTGATCAGACCGCAGAGCAGCTCGGCGTGTAGTGGTTGGGCGCCAGCGTCTGCATGTGCTTCGAGTGTGAAAGGAACACCCGTAACAAGTTCACAACGCGTTCAAACACAATGGATGGAGAGCTGAGAACGATGATCAAGCATCTGAGCAGGACCCTGCTGGCCGTCGGTGTCGCCACCGCTGCCGGCCTCGCCCAGGCCGAGGAAGTGGTAAACATTTACAACTGGTCGGACTACATCGCCGAGGACACGCTGGACAGTTTCCAGAAGGAAACCGGCATCCGGCCCGTTTACGACGTGTTCGATAGCAATGAAGTACTGGAGGCCAAGCTGCTTTCCGGCAGCTCCGGGTTCGACATTGTGGTGCCGTCCAACCAGTTTCTCGGCAAGCAGATCAAGGCTGGCGCCTTCTTGCCGCTGGACAAGAGCAAGCTGAAAAACTGGGAAAATCTCGACAAGACGCTGCTCAAGGCACTGCAGACCAACGACCCCGGTAACCAGTACGCCTTCCCCTATCTGTGGGGTACAACCGGCATCGGCTACAACGTCGACAAGGTCAAGGCGGTGCTCGGTGAGGACGCGCCACTCGATTCGTGGGATTTGGTGTTCAAGCCGGAAAACATGGAAAAGCTGGCCAACTGCGGCGTGGCGTTTCTCGATGCTCCGGCAGAGATCATTCCATCCGCCCTGTTTTATGCCGGCCTGGATCCGAACAGCACCAATGCCGACGACTACGCCAAGGCCGAAGAGGTGCTGATGGGCGTCCGGCCCCATATCACCTACTTCCATTCCTCCAAGTTCATTACTGACCTGGCCAATGGCGACATTTGCGTGGCGGTCGGCTGGTCCGGAGACATCATTCAGGCCTCGGATCGCGCCGAGGAGGCCGGCAACGGCAACGACATCCAGTACGTCATTCCCAAGCAAGGCGCCGCCATGTGGTTCGACATGATGGCGATTCCCAAGGACGCGAAGAATGTCGAAAACGCCTACGTTTTCATGGATTACATCCTTCGTCCGGAGGTGATTGCCAAGATCAGCAACTACGTTGCCTACGCCAACGGTAATGCCGCCTCGAAGCCTTTGATCGACGACGAAGTGCTGAATGATCCGGGTGTCTATCCGAGCGACGAGACCTTGAATAAACTCTTCACCCTGGCTGAGTTGCCGCCCAATATCGAGCGCGTGCGTACCCGTGCCTGGACCCGGATCAAGTCCGGTCGTTGAGGACCTAGAAGCTGAACCCGTCGGATCAGACGATCCGGCAAACCAACAAGGCGGGCCAGGCCGGCGCTGCGGCTGGAGCCCGTTACAGGAGATACGATGAAAAACTTTAAGAAGAGCCTGCTGGCTGTCTCCACTGCCGTTTTGCTGGGAGGCGCTGCCAGCGCCCAGGCTCAAGGCGAACTGAAGATCTTCAACTGGTCCGACTACATCGCCGAAGACACCATCGCGAACTTCGAAAAGGAAACCGGGATCGACGTGACCTATGACGTCTACGATTCCAACGAAACACTGGACGCTCGCCTGCTCACCGGCCGCTCGGGCTTCGACCTCGTGGTTCCGTCGAACCACTTCCTGACCAAGCAGATCCAGGCTGGTGTGTACCAGGAGCTTGACCACAGCAAGCTGCCGAACATGAAGAACCTCGACCCCAAGTTGATGGAGCAGCTCGAGACCGTTGACCCGGGCGCCAAGCATGCGATTCCCTACATGTGGGGAACCACCGGCGTTGGCTACAACGTCGAGAAGGTCAAGGCGGCCCTTGGTGAGGATGCGCCGACCGACTCCTGGGACCTGGTGTTCAAGCCAGAAGTGGCCAGCAAGCTGGCCGGTTGCGGTATCGCCATGCTCGATTCGGGCGACGAAATGATCACTGCAGCGCTGGGTTATCTCGGTCTGGACCCGAACAGCAACGACCCGGAAGACATCAAGAAGGCCGAGGACATGCTGATGAAGGTGCGTGAGCATGTACGCTATTTCCATTCCTCGCGGTATATCACCGACATGGCCAACGGCAACATCTGTGCGGCGGTGGGCTTCTCGGGAGACATCTTTCAGGCCGCCTACCGCGCCGAAGAAGCCAACAACGGCGTAGATATTGCCTTTACCATCCCGAAAGAGGGCGCTCAGCTGTGGTTCGACATGATGGCTATCCCGAAGGATGCATCGAACCCGGACAACGCACACACCTTCATCAACTACATCCTGCGTCCTGATGTCGTAGCGCCGATCACCGATTACGTGGCTTACGCCAATCCGAACAAGGCGGCCAACGAACTGGTCGATCCGGAAATCCTCGGCGATCCGGCAATCTATCCGACCGAAGAAACCATGCAGAAGCTGTACGTGGCCAAGCCACGGCCCATGGCTGCGCAGCGCGTCATGACCCGCTCCTGGAACCGCGTAAAATCCGGCAGGTAAGTGTATCGGGCCGCCTGCGGGCGGCCCTTCTTCAACGACTCAATGTCCTTCAAATGATTCGCCGCGGAGCAGGTCCGTGGTACTGACCAGGCGACCGCAGTTCGTGTCGTCACGTGGAGAAAAGTATGGTTGGTGCAGCAGGAGCCATGAAACAGGCCATGGCCAAGGCCGAGCCGAACGAGTTCGTCAAGATCGACCGGATCAGCAAGCGGTTCGACGAGGCATTGGCAGTGGACGACGTCAGCCTGACCATCAACCGCGGCGAGATCTTCGCCTTGCTTGGAGGTTCCGGTTCCGGCAAGTCGACCCTGTTGCGGGTACTGGCCGGCTTCGAGCGGCCCTCCGAAGGCCGTGTATGGCTTGACGGCCAGGACATCACCGATCTGCCGCCCTACAAGCGTCCGATCAACATGATGTTCCAGTCCTATGCGCTATTTCCGCATATGACTGTGGAACAGAACATCGCCTTCGGTCTCAAGCAGGACCGGATGAGCAAGAGTGATATCAACGAACGCGTCGAGCAGATGCTCAAGCTGGTGCATATGACCGACTATGCCCGGCGCAAACCGAACCAGCTGTCCGGCGGCCAGCGCCAGCGCGTGGCGCTGGCACG
>CAYZFU010000270.1:0-4221 GCA_964477725.1 uncultured Halopseudomonas sp. | reverse complement strand
CTCAAGTCGGCACTTTCCTATGACGATGATCAGGTCGGTTCGTTGATGGACTTCGATATGGTCACCATCCGCGACGACGTAACGCTCGAGGTCGTTAGCCGATATCTCCGCCGCTTCGACATCCTCCCCGACCATACCGACAAACTGTTCGTGGTTGACACCGAAGGGCTCCTGAAGGGAGTACTGCCGGTGAAGAAACTGCTTGTCAGCTCTCCCGACGAGCTTGTCGGAGAGGTGATGTCGGATGACCCGGTGGTGTTCAATCCGTTGGACGATGCTGGCGAAGCTGCTCAGGCATTCGAGCGCTATGACCTGATTTCTGCGCCGGTGGTTGACGAGCAGGGCAAATTGTTCGGGCGCCTCACTATCGATGAAATGGTCGACTATATCCGCGAAGAGAGCGAGGCGGAGGTGTTGAACGCCGCAGGCCTTCGTGAGGAAGAAGATATTTTTGCATCGGTTTGGAAATCCGTACGGAACCGCTGGGCCTGGTTGGCGATCAATCTCTGCACCGCGTTGATAGCTTCTCGAGTCATTGGCCTTTTTGAAGGCGCGATCGAACAACTGGTCGCACTGGCTGCCCTGATGCCGATCGTCGCTGGGGTCGGCGGGAATTCCGGCAACCAGACGATAACCATGATCGTTCGGGGGCTGGCAACCGGGCAGGTCCAGGCAGCGCATGGCAAGAGGTTGATCCGCAAGGAAACGGGCGTTGCGCTCATCAATGGGCTGTTCTGGGGGCTGGTGCTGGCCATGATCGCCTTTGCCCTGTACGGCAACGCTGCCCTCTCGCTGGTGTTGCTCGCCGCAATGACCTTGAATATGTTGCTCGCGGCGTTCATGGGTGTGGTCATTCCGCTGGCCCGGGTAAGAATGGGCGGAGATCCCGCGCTGGGTTCCAGCGTGATGATTACTGCGATTACTGACAGCGGTGGCTTTTTCATCTTCCTGGGACTGGCGACCATCTTTCTTCTGTGAGTCAGAGCCCGCAAATGGACGTCAGATGTCGCGTGGTTTGCCATAAATGTCACATCAGGATACATTAGACCGGTTTTGCGCTTCAGCAGGGTCGTTTCGCGCCGCCTTTTTGCGGTGGGGTCCTGCTGGTTACTTGAATCGCCCTTGGGCGGAATGGCACAGGAGTGCCGCAGGATCGCGGAGATAAGATGAATTCATCCGACTTGCTCAAAGAAGGCGTGGAGCTGATGCTCCTGGGGATGGGGTCGGTATTTACCTTCCTCATCATTCTGGTATTCGTCACCGGCGTCATGTCCCGGCTGATCGATCGCTTCGTTCCCGTTCCCGCCCCGGTCGCCAAGCCGGTACGCAAGGCGCCGGCTACCGATGCCGTCGACCCGGAATTGCTTTCGGTAATAGGCGCTGCGGTCAAGCAGCACCGTGCACGCCGCCGTTCCTGAACACCTTGCGCAGCATCATTATTAAAATCACAAAGGCCATAAGACTATGACCGATACTAAAAAGCCGTTGGGCATCACGGACGTCATCCTGCGGGATGCGCACCAATCGATCCTCGCCACCCGTATGCGTCTTGAAGACATGCTGCCGATCGCCGGCAAGCTCGATCAGGTCGGATTCTGGTCGGTTGAATCCTGGGGCGGCGCTACATTCGACGCCTGTATCCGCTATCTGGGCGAAGACCCCTGGGAGCGTATCCGTGAACTCAAACGCGCCATGCCCAATACCCGCCAGCAGATGCTGCTGCGAGGCCAGAATCTGCTCGGCTACCGCCACTATGCAGACGACGTGGTAGAGCGGTTTGTTGAGCGTGCCGCGGTAAACGGTGTCGACGTGTTCCGCGTCTTCGATGCGATGAACGACCCGCGTAATCTGGGAACGGCACTCAAGGCTGTCAAGAAACAGGGCAAGCATGCCCAGGGCACGATTTCATACACCACCAGCCCGGTACATACCGTGCAAATGTGGGTAGACCTGGCGAAGACCATCGAAGACCAGGGCGCCGACTCCATCGCTATCAAGGACATGGCCGGCATTCTGAATCCCTACATCGCTTTCGACCTCGTCAGCCAGCTCAAATCTACCTTGAGCATTCCCGTCCATATGCAGTGCCATGCGACGGCTGGACTGTCTACTGCAGCCATCCTCAAGGCAGCGGAAGCGGGGATCGACAATGTCGATACCGCAATTTCGTCGCTGTCGATGACCTACGGGCACTCGCCGACCGAATCGGTCGTAGCGATCTTCCAGAACACTCAGCGCGATACCGGGTTGAATCTTGAGCTGCTCGAAGAATGCGCTGCGTATTTCCGTGAAGTGCGAAAAAAATACGCCAAGTTCGAGGGAAACCTCAAAGGCGTCGATTCGCGCATCCTTGTCGCGCAAGTTCCGGGCGGCATGCTGACCAATATGGAAAGCCAGCTGAAAGAGCAGGGCGCAGGCGACAAGTTCGACGAAGTTCTCGCCGAGATTCCCCGCGTCCGCGAAGACCTGGGTTTCATCCCGCTGGTCACGCCGACCTCGCAGATCGTCGGTACCCAGGCAGTCATCAATGTTCTGACAGGCGAGCGTTACAAGTCCATCACCAAGGAGACTGCGGGCATTCTCAAGGGCGAGTACGGTGCAGCGCCGGCCGCGTTCAACCGGGAGCTGCAGGCTCGCGTGCTGGATGGCGCAGAAGCGATTACCTGCCGCCCGGCCGACCTGCTCGAGCCGGAGATGGACAAGCTCACTGCAGAGCTTCGCGAATTGGCGAAAGAAAAGAACATCAAACTGGCCAGCGATGAAATCGATGACGTGCTGACCTACGCTCTGTTTCCGCAGATCGGTTTGAAGTTTCTGGAAAATCGCGGCAATCCCGATGCGTTCGAGCCGGTACCTACCGGTAACGAGGCGGCCGCGCCCGCGGGCAAGCCAGGCGAACCCGAGGTATACACGGTCAACGTGAATGGCAAGGAGTTCGTTGTCCAGGTTGCTGACGGCGGTGACATAACCGGTATCAAGACCTTGGGAGGCGGAACCGCCGCCGCGGCGCCGGCTGCCGCGCCGGTCGGCGAGGGCACTCCGCAGACCGCACCGCTTGCCGGCAATATCTTCAAGGTTCTGGTGCAGCCAGGCGACGCAGTGGATGAGGGTGAAGTGGTCATGATCCTTGAGGCCATGAAAATGGAGACCGAGGTGCGGGCTGTCAAAGCCGGTACGGTCGGTACCGTCAACGTGAAGGTCGGCGACGCGGTACAGGTCGGTGACACGCTGCTGACGATAGGCTAAAGGGAGACAGTCATGGAGAAGCTTCTCCAGTTGTGGCACACCACTGGCCTGTATCATATCGAGCCCGGCCAGGTTGTGATGATCGTAGTCTGTTTCGCGCTGGTCTATCTGGCTATCCGTAAGGGATTCGAACCGCTGTTGCTGATTCCGATCGGCTTCGGCGGCATTCTGGCGAACCTTCCTGTAGCGAACATGGCCGAAGGGACCGGCATTCTCCACCTTATATACGAGGTAGGTCTGCCGACGAGTTTATTCCCTCTGCTCATTTTCATGGGCGTGGGCGCGATGACCGACTTCGGTCCGATGCTGGCCAACCCGCGTACGCTGCTGCTTGGCGCTGCGGCTCAGTTCGGTATTTTCGGAACCCTGTTGGGTGCCATTGCGTTAACCGCTTACAGCGTTCCGGGCTTCGAGTTCACATTGAAGGAAGCGGCTTCGATCGCGATCATCGGTGGCGCCGACGGCCCCACATCGATCTTCGTGACGTCCAAGCTGGCGCCTGATCTGCTTGGCCCGATTGCCGTCGCAGCGTACTCCTATATGGCACTGGTGCCTCTGTTGCAGCCGCCGATCATGCGTGCGCTGACCAACGAGAAAGAGCGCGCAATCGTCATGACGCAGCTTCGAGTGGTCAGCAAGACCGAGAAGATCATGTTCCCGCTGGTTCTGTTGATGCTGGTAGGTTTGTTGCTGCCGGACGCTGCGCCGCTGGTTGGTTTCCTCTGCTTTGGTAACCTGATGCGCGAATGTGGGGTTGTGGATCGTCTCGCTGACACCACGCGCAACGCGTTGATCAACATCGTCACCATTGGCCTGGGTCTTGCTGTGGGTTCCAAGTTGTCATCCGAAGCGTTTCTCCAGATCAAGACGCTCGGCATTCTGGTTCTGGGCATGGTTGCGTTCTGCGCCGGTACGGCAGCGGGGGTCCTGATGGCCAAACTGATGAATGCAGTCAGCAAACAGGCAATCAACCCG
>CAYZFU010000269.1:0-4233 GCA_964477725.1 uncultured Halopseudomonas sp. | reverse complement strand
CCAAGGTTTATCTCCCGTATGTCCGATACCGCTTCGGCGGCAGTGCAATTTGCCGATCTCGGCTTGCCTGCACCGCTCCTCCAGGCTTTGAGCAGCCTGGGCTATGAAACACCTTCTCCGATCCAGGCAGAGGCGATCCCGACTCTGCTTGCTGGCGAAGACTTGTTGGGGCTGGCTCAGACCGGCACCGGCAAGACTGCCGCCTTCGCCCTGCCGGTTCTGGCCGGCATCGACGTCAGCCTGCGCGCTACGCAGGCATTGATTCTGACCCCCACCCGCGAGCTCGCTCTGCAGGTGGCCGAGGCACTGCAACGTTACGCTCAGAACATGCGCGGCTTTTCCGTGCTCGCGCTCTATGGCGGCTCAGCCTTCGCTCCGCAATTCAAGGCGCTCGAGCGAGGCGCACATGTTGTCGTTGCCACCCCTGGCCGTTTGACCGATCACATGCGTCGCGGCAGCATCAAGTTCGAGGATATGCGTTTTCTGGTACTCGACGAAGCTGACGAAATGCTCAAGATGGGCTTCGCCGACGATCTCGAAGCCGTGTTCGAGAAAGTCCCGGAAAAGACCCAGAAAGCGCTGTTTTCCGCCACCATGCCCGCTGGCGTGCGCACCGTAGCTCGCAAGCACATGCGCGAGCCCAAGGAAATACGCCTGCACAGTGGCGTGAGCAGCAGCCTGGACACTATTACCCAGAAGGTCTGGGAAGTGTCCAACCATCACAAGCTGGACGCCATGACCCGGCTGCTCGAAGTCGAGCCGGTCGAGGCAATGATCGTGTTCGTGCGCACCAAGACCGCGAGTCTGGAGCTTGCCGAGCGCCTCGAGGCCCGCGGCTTTGCGGCTGCAGCGCTGAACGGCGATCTCAGCCAGCAGCTTCGCGAGCAGGTCGTCGACCGTCTCAAGCGCGGCTTGCTGGACATCGTGGTAGCCACCGACGTCGCAGCGCGTGGCCTGGACGTGGAACGCATCTCCCACGTGCTGAACTACGACCTGCCGCACGATAGCGAGTCGTATGTACACCGTATCGGCCGTACCGGTCGCGCCGGTCGCTCGGGCACTGCGATCCTGTTCGCCACCCCGCGTGAACGTCGTCTGCTGCATGTCCTGGAAAAGGCCACAGGGCAGAAAATCCAGCCACAGGCCCTGCCCAGCGCGGACGCCGTCCGCAGCGGCCGACTGAACAAGCTGGCGACCCGTTTGAACGCAGCACGCGAGAACACTGGGGCGCTGCACCAGCAGTTGGTGAGCGATCTGCTGGAGCTGACCAGCATGGATCCGGAAGAACTCGCTGCAGCCCTGCTCAGCGCTCTGCCGGGCGCGAAGACGCTGGTTGAACCGGTTGCCGACCTGCCTGCGGCTCCGCCGCGTCGTGAAGGCGCTGATGATCGTGATGCCGGTCTGGTCCGTTACAAGGTTCAGGGTGGCCGGGCGAACAACCTGATGCCCAAGCCGCTAGTCGACGTACTGGTCAAGCATGGCCGCTTGCAGCGCCAGCAGATCGGTCACATCAAGATGTTCACCGAGCATACCGGTGTGTACCTGCCTGCACTGGACGACGCCACGCTGGCTCGCCTGGCGGACGTTGAGATCAACGGCGTAGCGCTGCAGATCCGCTCATGGCCGGCACCGCCCGGTGAAAGCGACCGTCCGCCACGCCGCGCTCCGCGCAAGGATTTTGCTGGCAAGCCGCCGGCAAAGCCCCGTCGCGGCTAACTGATGGAATGGATCGATATCGGCGTCAACCTCACTGACGCCGCCTTCGACACCGACCGCCAGGCCGTTCTCGAACGCGCCTGGCAGGCCGGCATCAGCCAGATAGTGCTTACCTCTACGTCCAGGCACACCGCAGAAGCAGTGCAGGCTCTGTGCCAGACAGACCCGGGCCGGTTGTTCTGCACAGCAGGAATCCATCCCCACGAAGCGCGGCACTGGAGCAGCGACGTTGCTGCTGAAATCAGGCAGATGGCTTGCGCCGAGTCGGTCTGTGCGATTGGCGAATGCGGTCTCGATTTCAATCGCGACTTCTCCCCGCGTTCCTTGCAAATCAAGGGCTTGGAGCAACAACTGGAGATTGCAGTTGAACTCGGCCTGCCGGTTTTCCTGCACGAACGCGACGCCAGCGAACTGCTCGTCGAGATAATGCAAAGCTATCGCGACCGACTGTCGGCCGCTGTGGTGCATTGCTTCACGGCTGACCGTGCCGCTTTGTTCGCGTATCTGGATATGGATCTGCATATCGGTATCACTGGCTGGATCTGTGACGAGCGACGCGGAACCCACCTGCTCGAACTGATCCCCAACGTGCCCGTCGGACGCTTGATGCTCGAGACCGATGCGCCCTGGCTACTCCCCCGGACGCTTGCGCCGAAACCAAAAACCCGACGCAACGAACCGGCGTTTCTTCCTGTAATTGCCGAAACAGTTGCAGCCTGCCGGAACGAGTCTCTGGCTGACCTCGCTGAGCATACAAGCCGTACCGCACGGGCCTTTTTCAACCTTCCCATCCCCGCCTGAACGTCGAGGCGACATCGAGATGGCGCCAGCCTACCGTCAATCGGTTGGCCCTTTGCTCGCCAGTGCTTTTGCGTGATGATGGCACATATTAGACCGCCCTCTGGCAGAGGGTCTGGCCGCTGTCCGCCCTGGAGTATTCAGCCCATCATGATCGGCTCATGGAAAGTTTCACTGCGTTGCCTCATTCCCGTCCTCGCCCTGTTCGCCACGACTGACCTCTCTCTTGCGGCAGATGCGGGTAAGTTGCCGTCGCAAGTCAGTTCGGCTCTGACGGCTGCGAAAATCCCGGCTTCGGCCTTTTCGCTCGCGGTCATTCCGCTGGAAGGCCAGGGCATGGCTCAGTTCGTCAATGCCGATCAAGCGGTCAACCCCGCTTCCACGATGAAACTGGTGACGACCTACGCCGCACTGGAGCTGCTCGGCCCGACCTATCAATGGCGCAGCGAGTTGTACGGCACCGGCCCGATTCGAAACGGACAGCTACAGGGCGACCTGGTTTTTCGCGGCGATGCCGACCCCAAACTGACCATGGAGCGCGTTTGGTTGATGCTGCGCGATCTCAGGGCTGCCGGCGTTCACACAGTTACCGGCGACCTGGTGTTGCAACCCGGCGATTTGCGTGTGCCGACGGATCTGCAGGCATTTCGCGATGACGGCAACGATCCGAGTCGCCCGTTTCTGGTGGCACCGGACCCGCTACTGACCAACCTCAAGTTGTTCAACCTGAAGACCTACGGCGAGGCCGACAGCGTTCGGGTCCACCTTGACCCTGCTCTGCCGGAGCTGAGCATCGATAACCAGGTCAAGCTGCTACCGCCAGTAAAGTCCTGTCCCTGGCCGAATGTGACCTACGGGTTGGTCGACAATGGTACACACGCGCAGATGCGGTTGACCGGCGCGATTCACCAGGGTTGCTCTGCCGAACGCTACCTGTCGGCTCTGAATGCGGAGACCTATACCGCGAGTCTTATTCGCACACTGTGGCACGAGATGGGCGGCAGCATCGCTGGCGGCAATCGCATCGACAAGGCTCCCGCCGGCGCCAAACTGCTTGCTCGCAGCACGTCACCCGATCTGGTGACCGTGGTACGCGAGATCAACAAGTTCAGTAACAACACCATGGCTCGCCAATTGTTCCTGACCATCGGCCGCGAGCAGCGCAGCCCGGTCGATGCGGATGACCACAAGGCCGCGAGTCGAATCATCAACCAGTGGCTCGCTGACAAGGGGATCGCTCCGGATGCACTGGTCATGGAGAATGGCTCGGGCCTGTCACGTCAGGAACGGCTGACAGCACGCGAGATGGCGCAATTGCTCGAAGCTGCATGGAATAGCCCCTACGCATCGGAGTTCATCGCCTCGATGCCGCTGGCAGCGATGGATGGGACCATGCGCAAGCGCCTGCGCAACACGCCGGTCGCTGGTCGGGCACATATCAAGACCGGCTCGCTGAACGCCGTGCGCGCGATTGCCGGCATCACGCAGGACGCCAACGGGCAAAGCTGGGCGGTGACCGCCATCGTCAACCATCCTGCAGCGGGCGGAAGCCGGCAGGCATTGGATCTGGTACTGCAGGACGTCTACCGACGCGCACCGACCGATATCGCCACCAAGCAATAGGATTGATACAAAAGGCATGACCGCCTGGAAGCTATCGCTCTTTCGCGGTCATGCCCGCTTGTATGGTTTCTCGGCAGGTCCAAAATTGACCTGTCA
>CAYZFU010000268.1:0-4283 GCA_964477725.1 uncultured Halopseudomonas sp. | reverse complement strand
GACATGGTTCTACGGTAACGAGGTTTCATGGACAAGGCTAGTACTTGATAGTCTTGTAGCCCATGCGACGTCAGTCGATACCCCCTGGTCACGGAGAGCTGCAAATGAGCGCAAGCGCAGAACAAAAGTTCCTCATCGAAGGGCCCGCCGGGCCGCTCGAGATAGTGGTCACCCGTACAGAAAATCCAACTGCAGTGGCGGTAATCTGCCATCCGAACCCGGTGCAGGGCGGTACACTACAGAACAAGGTGGTGCATACGCTGATGCGGGCTGCGCGGGACTGTGGTGCGACGACGGTCCGCTTCAACTTCCGTGGGGTCGGCCGCAGCGGCGGCGAGCACACCGGTGGCCCCGGAGAGATCGAGGACTGCATGGCGGTGATCGACTGGGCGCGGCAACAGCTTGGTGAGGCGCCCCTGTGGTTGATGGGGTTTTCCTTCGGTGGTTACGTGGCCGCTGCCGCAGCAGGGCAGCTCCGACTCTGGCCAGCGAAACTGGTCCTGATCGCGCCCTCGGTAGAAAAGCAGGATTTTGCCGAGTTGCTGCCGTTCACAGGCGCTGCGCTGGTGGTCCAGGGTGAAACGGACGGGGTGGTGTCGCCCGGGGCGGTCTACCGGCTGCTGGAAGGGCAACCCGGTATCGAGTTGATGCGCTTCGCCGACACCGGGCATTTCTTCCACGGCAAGCTGACCGAGCTCAAGGGCACGGTACAGGCGGCTCTGGGCTAAACGCGGCGATTTGCCAAGCGAGGGGGGGCGCGGGTAGAGTATCGGCCCCCGTCGACACCCTTACTGGTTCCTGCAATGACGCCACTCCAACGCTACCAGGCGGACCTCCAGCGTCCGGATTTCTTTCATGACCCTGCGCAGGAAAAGGCGGTCCGTCATTTGCAGCGGCTCTATGATGATCTGGTTGCGGCTGATCAATCCGGTCCAGGCCTGCTGGGCAAATTGCTGCGCAAGAAACCCGAGGCGGTCAAGGGGCTGTATTTCTGGGGCGGTGTCGGTCGCGGCAAGACCTACCTGGTCGACACCTTCTTCGAGTCTTTACCGTTCGAGCGCAAGATGCGCACTCACTTTCACCGCTTCATGCAGCGAGTGCATCACGAACTGGACGGCATGAAAGGCGAGAAAAACCCGCTCACCCTGATCGCCCGGCGCTTTGCCGACGAGGCGCGGGTAATCTGTTTCGATGAATTCTTCGTTTCCGATATTACCGATGCAATGATTCTCGGCACGCTCATGGAGGAGATGTTCGATCATGGTGTGACCCTTGTCGCAACCTCCAACATCGTTCCGGATGGCCTGTACAAGGACGGGCTGCAACGCGCCCGCTTCCTGCCTGCTATCGCGCTGCTCAACGAGCGCACCGAAGTGGTCAACGTTGACAACGGTGTCGACTATCGACTGCGCGCCCTGGAGCAGGCAGAGCTGTACCACTGGCCGCTAGGGCCGGAGGCCGATGCCAGTCTGCGGCGCAGCTTCGAGAGTCTGGTTCCCGATCTTGACGGTGCGATAGAAGCTGAGGTGCTGACCATCGAAAACCGGCCGATTCGGTCGCTGCGAGTCTGTGAGGATGTCGCCTGGTTCGAGTTTCGCGAGCTGTGCGACGGGCCGCGTAGCCAGAATGATTACATCGAGCTGGCGAAGATTTTCCACGCGGTGCTGATTGCCAATGTCGAGCAGCTCGATGTCAGCAAGGATGACATGGCCCGGCGATTCATCAACCTGGTTGACGAGTTCTACGATCGCAACGTGAAGCTGATCCTCTCAGCTGAAGTCGAGCTTAAGGATCTTTACACTGGCGGTCGACTGCAGTTCGAGTTCCAGCGCACGCTGAGCCGTCTGCTGGAGATGCAGTCGCACGAATTCCTGTCGCGGCCGCATCGCCCCTGAGCTCAATGGCTTACGAGGCGACCTGATGCTGAAACTGGCGCCGGTATTGATTGGGTGACAATCCGGTGTGCTGGCGGAACAGCCGGGCGAAGAAGCTCGCATCATCGTAGCCGATGTCATAGCTGATCGTTTTCACGCTGCGCCTTGTGGTGCTCAGCAGCGTTTTCGCTGTTTCCACTCTGAGACGCTGCAGGTAATGCAATGGCTTGTCTCCGGTCGCGCTCTGGAAGCGCCGCATGAAGTTGCGGATGCTCATGCCGTGCTGGCTGGCGACGTCCTCGAAGCGAAACTTTTCGGAAAAATGCTCTTCCAGCCATTGCTGTATCTGCAGGATGGTTGCGTCCTGATGCAGCTTTTGGCCGCCGAATCCGATCATGCCGGGCTTGTAGTTACGCTGCATCTCGAACAGCGTGTCCCGCGACACCGCCTGGGCGATGTGCCCGCCGCAGAACAGCTCGATCAGGTGAATATATAGATCGCACGCCGAGGTGATGCCTGCCGCGCAGTAGACGTCGTCTGCATCGGTGACGTGCTTTTCACGATTGAGCCGCACCTGGGGGAAGCGCTGGCTGAACTCTTCGAAGAAACGCCAGTAAGTGGTGGCTTCGCGTCTTTCCAACAAGCCGGCCGCGGCAACCCAGAATACGCCCGTGGCCTGGGCGGTTATGACGGTGCCGCGGGCATGTTCGGCGCGCAGCCACGGCACGACGTTGGGGTAACGGGCCAGCAACTGGTCGAAGTCGCCCCAGAACGCAGGCAACACGATCAGCTCAGGCTGTACGTCGTCGAGGCCAGCCTCGACCGCTACGCGCTCTTCGCTGAATGCAATTATTGGCTTGCCATCCGGTGCGACGGTGAGGGTTTGATAGGCCGGTCGCAATCCCTGGCCCTGCTGACGACCCAGGCGCAGGCTGGCCATGTGAAAGAAATCCCTGGCCTGGGCCAGGGTGGAGTTGATCACGCCGTCGGTGGCCAGTATCACCACCTGCCGCAAGGAGGGTGTGGTTGAAGCTGGATGAGTCATGGTCGGACCTTGTTGTTATCGTGTCTTCCGTCTTGTCATGACTAAAGCATCTTCGCCTGTGGTGCAAGTGTCTCATCAGGACACAGTGCCGACCGCGGCCGGCGGTCTGGTGCGGCCGGCACTCTGTCTCAGGGTGCCGGGTTCGGCTGGCTGCGATGAATGTCTGCGATTCCCTCCAGGACCTTGTCGGTCAGTCCCATGTTGATGCTGCTCAGGTTGCGGTTGAGCTGGTCCATGTTGGTGGCGCCTATGATGTTGCTGGTCACGAACGGTTGGCGGGTGACGAACGCTAGAGCCATCTGCGCGGGGTCCATCCCATGGTCCCGAGCCAGTTGCACGTAGCGGGCGCAGGCGCTCTGCGCCTCCGGGTTGGTGTAACGACTGAAGCGGCTGAACAGCGTCAGACGTCCTTTCTCCGGACGCAAGCCGTTGAGGTATTTGCCGGTCAGCGTGCCGAAGGCCAGCGGCGAATAGGCAAGCAAACCTGTCTGTTCGCGTATGGACATCTCCGCAAGGCCTATTTCATAAGTGCGGTTGAGAAGGTTGTAAGGATTCTGAATCGAGGCGATGCGCGGCCAGCCGCGCGTCTCGGCCAGGTGCAGAAAGCGGCTGACACCCCAGGGCGTCTCGTTGGAAAGCCCTTGCCGGCGCGCACCAGCTCGTCGAGCACTTCGAGAGTGTCTTCGACAGGTGTCATGGCTTCGTCCGGGTTGTGTTGGTAGCCAAGGTGCCCGAAGTAATTGGTGCGCCGGTCCGGCCAGTGCAGCTGGTACAGATCGATGTAGTCGGTTTGCAGGCGGGCCAGGCTGGCGTCGACCGCTGCCGTGATCTGCTCCCGGTTGAAGCGGGTTCGGCCATCGCGGATATGGGTCATGCCATTGCCTGGTCCGGCGACCTTGCTGGCTATGATCCACTTGTCACGATCGCCGCGTGCCTTGAAATAATTGCCGATGATTCGTTCTGTCTCGCCGTAGGTCTCGCCCCGGGGTGGTACCGGGTACATTTCCGCGGTGTCGATGAAGTTGACGCCAGCGTCCCGGGCCCGGTCGATCTGGGCGAAGGCGTCGTTCTGGTTGTTCTGTTCTCCCCAGGTCATGGAACCCAGGCACAAGGCACTGACCTTGAGCTGACTGCGGCCGAGCGGGCGGTATTGCATGTAGGGCGACTCCTGCTGGATATGTGTGGGACGTGGTCCGACTACCTTAAATAAAGGTTGTAATTTTTGCGACCCTTGGCATAATGCCGCCCACTTTCGACAGGATGCCTAGCCTGTCGTTGTTGTTACAGCGCAGATGCCACCCAGACCCACAGAGCCCCCACTGAGTGTCTGTCTAGGCTATGTTGGCTTGTAAAAACACATTTCA
>CAYZFU010000267.1:0-4293 GCA_964477725.1 uncultured Halopseudomonas sp. | reverse complement strand
GGTATGGGCGGACATGTTTCCCTCGCGATTGGTTGGTGTACAGGACGGGGCAAACCCCGAATGTCCCGATGGTAAACCAGGGCGCCGCGGTTTCCAGACCCGACGCGGGACTATTCATGGCCCTGATCATCGGGCAGCAGGGCGAGCGAAACGTTGATCAGTCGCCGCCCGCCCAGTCCTGTTGCAGGTGCTGGTCCTTGAGCCGCACGTAATTGCCGGCGGTATAGGTGAAGAACGACTGCTCCTTGTCTGTCAGCGGCCGGACCTGTCGCGCCGGGCTGCCCATGTAAAGGAAGCCGGATTCCAGCGTCTTGTTGGCCGGGACCAGGCTGCCGGCGCCCAGGATCACCTCGTCCTCGATCACCGCCCCGTCCATGACAATGCTGCCCATACCCACCAGGATGCGGCTGCCCAGCGTGCAGCCGTGCAACAAAACCTTGTGCCCGATAGTCACATCATCACCGATGAGCAATGGGTAACCGTCGGGATTGTAGGGCCCGGCGTGTGTGATATGCAGCACGCTGCCGTCCTGCACGCTGGTCCTGCTGCCGATGCGTATGCGATGCATGTCGCCGCGGATGATCGCCCCGGGCCATACCGAACAGTCGTCGCCAAGCACCACGTCACCCAATACCACGGCCGATGGATCGACGAACACGGCGCGACCCAATTGCGGTGTTTTATCAGCGAAGGATCGTATATGCATGGGTGCGCCTCATTTAGCGAAACTTTGAGCTCGATTGAATAAAACCAGTAGCCGTGCCAAACACGCCCGTATTCAATAAGATGGCACGTGAAACCAGTCACTACGAATCAGGATACCGTACACCATGTCGAACCCGCTGCTGCAAGACTATGACCTGCCGCCGTTTAGCGCGATTCGCGCCGAGCATGTGAAGCCGGCCATCGAGCAGATCCTGGCGGACAATCGCGCGCAGATCCATGCGCTGCTCGCCACGTCGCCGACCGAGTGGACCTGGGAAGATCTGATGGAGCCGCTCGACGAAACCGGCGAACGCCTGTCTCGCGCCTGGTCTCCGGTAGGCCACATGAACTCGGTGGTAAACACCCCCGAATTGCGCGATGCCTACAACAGCTGCCTGCCGCTACTAAGCGAGTTTTTCACCGAACTGGGCCAGAACCAGGCGCTGTTCGAAGCCTATACGCAGCTGTCCGAAAGCGATCGTTTCGCCCAGCTCGACGCCACCCAGCAAATGATCATCAACAAGTCGCTGCGTGACTTCCGCCTGTCCGGCATCGCCCTGCCGCCTGAACAGCAGAAGCGCTACGGTGAGCTGCAGATGCGCCTGTCCGAGCTGCAGAGCAAGTTCTCCAACCAGGTGATGGATGCCACCCAGGCATGGACCAGGCATGTCACCGACCAGAGTGTGCTGGCCGGACTGCCGGACTCTGCACTCGATCAGGCGCGTCAGGCCGCCGAAGCCAAGGGGCTGGAAGGCTGGCTGATCACGTTGGAATTTCCCAGCTATTACGCGGTGATGACCTATGCCGATGACCGCGCGTTGCGCCAGGAGCTGTACACGGCCTATTCGACCCGCGCCTCGGATCAGGGGCCGAACGCCGGCGAATTCGACAACGGCCCGCTGATCGACGAGATCCTCGCGCTGCGCCAGGAACTGGCCGAGCTGCTCGGCTATGCCAATTATGCCGAGTTGTCGCTGGCTACCAAGATGGCCGAAAGCACCGACCAGGTGCTGGGTTTCCTGCGTGATCTGGCCTCGCGCAGCAAACCCTTCGCCGAGGCCGACCTCAAGGCGCTGCGCGAGTATGCCGCCGAGCACGGCTGCGAAGATCTGCAGACCTGGGACGTCGGTTATTACAGCGAGAAGCTGCGCCAGCATCGCTATGCGATTTCCCAGGAGGCCCTGCGCCCGTATTTCCCGGTCAATCGCGTGCTGGAAGGCATGTTTGCTGTTGCAGAGCGCCTGTACGGTGTGCAGATGCGCGAGATCGACGCGTTCGATCGCTGGCATCCCGACGCACGTCTTTTCGAAGTCGTCGAAGACGGCCAGGTCATTGGTCGTTTCTTCCTCGATCTGTATGCGCGCAGCAACAAACGCGGCGGGGCCTGGATGGACGGCTTCCGTGATCGCCGTCGCCTGGCCGGCGGCGCGGTGCAGACGCCGGTCGCCTATCTGGTGTGCAACTTTACTCCGGCCGTGGGCAGCAAGCCGGCGCTGCTCACCCACGACGAAGTCACCACGATGTTCCACGAGTTCGGTCACGGCCTGCATCACCTGCTGACACGCGTCGACTACTCCGCTGCCTCGGGCATCAACGGCGTGGCCTGGGACGCTGTCGAGCTGCCCAGCCAGTTCATGGAGAACTGGTGCTGGGAGCCGGAAGGTCTGGCGCTGATCTCCAGCCATTTCGAGACCGACGAACCGCTACCGCAGGATTTGCTGGACAAAATGCTCGCTGCGAAGAATTTCCAGTCCGGCCTGGGCATGCTGCGCCAGCTGGAGTTTTCCCTGTTCGATTTCGAGCTGCACGCCCAGGGTCGCTCTGGTCGTAGCGTTCAGCAAGTGCTCGACGCGGTTCGCGATGAGGTATCGGTTATTCGCCCACCGGCGTTCAACCGCTTCCAGAACGGCTTTGCGCACATTTTCGCCGGCGGTTACGCGGCGGGTTACTACAGCTACAAGTGGGCGGAAGTGCTGTCATCGGACGCGTTCTCGCGATTCGAGGAAGAGGGTGTGCTGAATCCGGAAACCGGACGTGCCTTTCGTGAGCACATCCTTGGCAAAGGCGGCAGTCGCGAGCCTATGGAACTGTTTGTTGCCTTCCGCGGGCGCGAGCCGTCGATCGACGCGCTGCTGCGCCATAGCGGCCTGACCGGGGAAGCGGCATGAGTGAGGACGTGATCGTCAAGCGCTTCATCGCCGGAGCGGTTTGTCCGGCGTGCAGCGCGATGGACACTATCAGGATGTACGAAGTGGAAGGCGTGCCGCACCGCGAATGCATCGCCTGCGGCTTCACCGACACCCTGGATGTACGGGGAAACTCGGTGCCTCGGGAAATCCCGACCCGGGTCACCGTGCAGAAGTCAGCCCAACCGTCGAAATCACAGACGGTGCAGTTCTTCCCTAACCCCAAGTTGAAAAAGCCCTGAGCGAGTGGCGCGGCGCTACACCCCGCCGCGCCAACGGATTCCCACCCCCAGTGTCTCGGACATGCACGGCCACTGTTGCCAGAGCTCGCGACGCATGGCCGGGTCGATACGTGCCTGGTAATCCCGAAACAGCGGTGAATCGAACAGGCTGTCCGGCACCAGCCCGCGAACGGCCTGGTCAACGGCTGCATCCAGTTCGTTGGCAAAGGAATCGCCAAGCAGATGGTGCACGATCAGGTTGGCGCGGGTGATGTCCATCGGGATCAGCTGTTCGCCACCGTTCACCACATAGCGGTCATTCACTTCTTCGACCAGGCGATGGGCCAGATAGGCCTCGTCAAGCAGCGCCAGGATGCCCCGGTGATCTTCCGGCAATTGCGGCGGATGCAGAAAAAACGCTTCCGCCACCTTCAGCACCGGCAGCAGCTGGGTGCGCAGCGTCGCTGTCTCGGCCACGGATTGGGCGGCCTCGAGCACATCCGGCACGTGTTCGATATAACAACGGATGAAATTGAAAAGTGTCTCGACGCCATCGCCTTCGACGCTGATCGACTGGTGCAGCTCGGGCAGCCGTTGATCGAGCCAGGATTTCAGTGCGGTTTCGTTTTGCTCGTGCTCTTGAGCCAGGCGCACATGGTCGCGTAGGCCGGTGATGTTCATGCTTGCTCCCGGACGGGGCGGTTAGGATTGGGTAATCGAATCGGATTGAAGCTAGCAGAGGGGTCCATATCCGTCAAAGTGACTCGGTAACGAGTCACAACCGGCCAATGGCCTTCATATCGCCAGTCGAACGGGCCCGAGCACGCCCCAGACGCGGCCCGGCATCGCCTAAAAAGACCTTGACAACGCTCAAAAATAACCCGGCGCAAGCATTGCCAAGCGGCTTCCCAGGTCTATACTCGGGAAGTCTGGAGTATTTGGGGGTTGCTGGGCGCGGAAGGTGGCCAGAGTAAGGCCGACCGCATCCGTTCAGCCGTACGTCACCGGCCCGGTTACGTCTGCTTGCCCCCGCTTCGGCAGCAATAACAACAATAAAAGGGGACCGGGAATGTTGCGACACGCAAGCGCCTGGCCGGCCGGACTGTCTTTGCTTTTGCTGAGCAGTGCTGCCAGTGCCGATTGGACCGTGAACATGCGCAGGGGAGTGACGGACATCAGTC
>CAYZFU010000266.1:1601-4317 GCA_964477725.1 uncultured Halopseudomonas sp. | reverse complement strand
GTTTTCCGCGAGGAAGAACCAGGTATCCATCACCGAGTCAGGGTTCAACGACACGCTTTCGATGCCCTGCTCCATCAGCCATTTGGCCAGGTCCGGATGATCGGAAGGCCCCTGACCGCAGATGCCGATGTACTTGTCGGCCTTTCGGCAGGCACTGATCGCGTTCGACAAGAGCTTCTTGACCGCGGCATTACGCTCGTCAAAGAGGTGCGCGATGATGCCGGAGTCTCGATCCAGTCCGAGGGTGAGCTGGGTAAGGTCGTTCGAGCCGATGGAGAAGCCGTCGAAGTGCTCGAGGAATTCATCAGCGAGCAGCGCGTTGGCCGGCAATTCGCACATCATGATCAGGCGCAGGCCGTTCTCGCCGCGCTTCAGGCCGTTTTCACCCAGCAGCTCGACGACTTGAGCGGCTTCACCCACGGTGCGCACGAAAGGCACCATGATCTCCACGTTGGTCAGCCCCATCTCGTCGCGCACACGCTTCATCGCACGGCACTCGAGCTCGAAACAGTCACGGAAGGATTCGCTGATATAGCGCGAAGCACCGCGGAAGCCCAGCATGGGGTTCTCTTCTTCGGGCTCGTACAGGCGGCCGCCAATCAAATTGGCATATTCGTTGGACTTGAAGTCCGAGAGGCGGACGATGACCTTTTTCGGCCAGAAGGCTGCAGCCAGCGTGCTCACCCCCTCGACGAGCTTGTCGACGTAGAAGTCGACGGGGCTCGCATAGCCGGCGATGCGCTTCTGTACGCTGTCCTTGACGTCATCGGGCAGGCTATCGAAATTCAGCAGCGCTTTCGGGTGAACGCCGATCATCCGGTTGATGATGAATTCCAGGCGCGCCAGACCGACGCCTTCGTTGGGCAGATTGGCAAAATCGAAAGCCCGGTCGGGGTTGCCGACGTTCATCATGATCTTGAACGGCAGGGTGGGCATGGCGTCCACGCTGTTCTTGCGCACGTCGAAGGACAGCTGGCCAGCATAGATCAGCCCCGTGTCACCTTCTGCGCAGGATACGGTGACTTCCTGTCCGTCCTTCAGTTCGCTGGTGGCGTTGCCGCAACCCACTACAGCAGGAATGCCCAGTTCGCGAGCGATGATCGCTGCGTGGCAGGTACGCCCACCACGGTTGGTGACAATCGCGCTGGCGCGCTTCATGACCGGTTCCCAATCGGGATCGGTCATGTCTGAAACCAGTACATCGCCGGGCATGACCTTGTCCATTTCTGCCACGTCGTTGACGATCTTCACCTTGCCCGCGCCGATACGCTGGCCGATCGCCCGGCCCTCGACCAGTACCTGACCCTTCTCCTTGAGCAGATAACGCTCCATAACGTTGCCGACGGTCCGGCTCTTCACCGTTTCCGGGCGGGCCTGGACGATGTACAGCTTGCCCTCATCGCCATCCTTGGCCCATTCGATATCCATCGGGCGCTGGTAATGCTTTTCGATGATCAAGGCCTGCTCAGCCAGGCTGACAACTTCTGCATCGCTCAGGCAGAACCGGGCACGATCGGCGCGATCAACGTCCACTGTCTTCACGGAGCGACCTGCGGAGGCGACTTCGCCGTAAACCATTTTGATCGCCTTGCTGCCCAGGTTGCGGCGCAGGATAGATGGGCGACCGGCTGCCAGGGTAGGCTTGTGCACGTAGAATTCGTCAGGGTTCACGGCGCCCTGCACCACGGTCTCACCCAAGCCGTAGGCACCAGTGATGAAGACCACGTCGCGGAAACCTGATTCGGTGTCCAGAGTGAACATTACACCAGCTGTACCAGTCTCCGAACGCACCATGCGCTGGATGCCGGCCGACAGCGCTACCAGGCGATGATCGAAACCCTGGTGTACGCGGTAGGAAATTGCGCGATCGTTGAACAGCGAAGCGAATACTTCCTTCACCGCCCGTATCACATTGTCCACGCCACGGATATTGAGGAAGGTTTCCTGTTGACCAGCAAAAGACGCATCGGGAAGGTCTTCTGCGGTGGCGGAGGAACGTACGGCGACGGCGAGGTTATCGTTGCCATCGGAGAGCTTGGCGAAGGACTCGCGGATCGCCTGATCCAGCGGTGCAGGAAAGTCGGTTTCCATCACCCACTGGCGGATCTGTGTGCCGGTGCGGGCCAGCGCTGCGACGTCGTCAACGTCCAGCGCATCGAGCGCGTCGTGGATACGATCGTTCAGACCGCTTTGCTCGAGGAATTCACGGAAGGCATCTGCTGTAGTGGCGAAACCGCCCGGGACCGACACCCCGGCATGGGCCAGATTGCTGATCATTTCTCCCAGTGAGGCGTTCTTGCCGCCTACACGCTCAACGTCTCCAGCACCCAGCTGTTCGAAGGACACTACGTACTCTAACAAGGTGATCTCTCCGTAAATCAATGAATTGAGTAGCGCATCCGGCTGACCATCTGGCCTGCATGTCACAAATGCGCCACAATGCCGAAAGTGAAGCCCGACAGGGTTCCCGATTACCGCTGCACTCAGCCAATCACGACATATCTCAAGGCTACGCGCATGAAACGCACCGCTTTCTTCATATCCGATGGCACTGGCATTACCGCCGAGACGCTCGGTCAGAGCCTGTTGTCCCAGTTTGAGAACATCGAGTTCACAAAGCGGCTGCGTCCCTATGTGGACACCATCGAAAAAGCGCACGACATGGTACAACAAATCAACACGGCTGCCGAGCAGGACGGGGTTCGCCCGATCATCT
>CAYZFU010000266.1:0-1590 GCA_964477725.1 uncultured Halopseudomonas sp. | reverse complement strand
GACACCGTTGTCAACTCGGATATCCGAAAAGTGTTGGCCACGAGCAACGGGTACATCGTAGACATCTTTTCTACCTTTCTTGCTCCGCTTGAAATGGAATTAGGTGACGGTTCTTCCTATTCGGTGGGTAAATCGCACTCGATCCAGCACAACGCGCACTATAAGGACCGCATCGACGCGGTGCATTTCGCGATGGACAACGATGACGGCGCGCGTACGCTGCATTACAGCGAAGCGGATGTGATCCTGGTAGGGGTATCACGCTGCGGGAAGACGCCAACGTGTCTGTACATGGCGCTGAAATACGGCATCCGTGCGGCCAACTATCCGCTGACCGAGGAAGACATGGAGCGCCTGCAGCTGCCACCGGCGTTGCGCGAGCACAAGGAAAAGCTGTTCGGTCTGACCATCGACGCGGAGCGACTCGCAAGCATCCGCCATGAGCGTAGGCCGAACAGTCGGTACGCCAGCTTCGCCCAGTGCGAATTCGAGGTGCGCGAAGTGGAAAACCTGTTCCGCCGCGAAAACATTTCGAACATCAATTCGACGCATTTTTCTGTAGAAGAAATCTCAGCCAAGATCCTGGTACACAAAGGCATCGAGAGACGCCTGAAATAACTCCTCGCCAACTGTTGCGTTGCAGCGCTACTACCACTGTACCGCTGCCACGCACCCAGGTTCGCATATCCTGTCGCTTGCTTGGATCGATCGACAGGTTTCACCGATGCGTAACACTTCGCCTCCTTCTCATGCTCGCGCCCGCCTCAGCGACTTCAGCGTCTCCGCAGTCGTCGCCGGCCTGGTGGCGGTTCTGACAGGCTACACCAGCTCCCTGGCTCTGATGGTCCAGGCCGGCACCGCCGCGGGGCTTGACGAGCAACAGATTGGATCCTGGGTCTGGGCCATCTCCATCGCCATGGGGTTATGCAGTCTGGCTCTCACCTTGCGCTACAAGTTGCCAATTGTGGTCGCCTGGTCGACGCCCGGCGCAGCGCTGTTGATCACCGCTCTCCCTGGCGTCGCTTATCCGGAAGCCATCGGAGCCTTCGTCGCTTGCGGTGCGCTGCTTGCCCTGACTGGACTCAGCAGCCACCTGGCGCAGCTGACCCGTCGATTGCCATCGACGATCGCCGCGGCGCTATTGGCAGGCATCCTGTTTCGTATCGCCAGCAACGTATTCACTGCAGCCGAGCAAGACAAGCTTCTGGTGCTGTCGATGCTCGCCGCATTCTTCCTTGCCAAACGTCGATCGCAGACCATGGCGATTCTCGCCGCACTTGGGACGGGTTGCGTCATGGTCTGGCTCACCGGCGTTTCGACGATACCCGACATCGACTGGGTTCCGACCCGACCAAGCTGGACGGTTCCTGCATTCTCGGCAAGCGCGATTATCAGCATCGGGTTGCCGCTGTACATCGTGGCGATGGCATCTCAGAACCTGCCGGGCCTGGCTGTCCTTCGCGCCGATGGCTACGACGTCGAACCCCGGCCGCTGATCGCCACGACCGGCCTGGCTTCGGTGGTCTTCGCAGCATTCGGCTCGCATGGCGTCAATCTGGCTGCCATCAGCGCGGCCCTGTGTACCGGGCC
>CAYZFU010000265.1:0-4367 GCA_964477725.1 uncultured Halopseudomonas sp. | reverse complement strand
ATCATATCGACGGAATGCACAGCATGATCCAGACGCTGATCGACAAGGGTTACGCCTATGCTCCGGGTAACGGCGATGTGTATTACCGCGTCGGTAAATTTGAGGGTTACGGCAAGCTCTCGCGCCGGCGTATCGAAGATCTGAAAATTGGCGCGCGTATCGAGGTGGACGAGGCCAAGGAAGATCCGCTCGATTTTGTCCTGTGGAAAGCGGCCAAGCCCGGCGAGCCGAGCTGGGAGTCGCCCTGGGGAACCGGACGTCCCGGCTGGCATATCGAATGTTCGGTCATGTCGACCTGCTGTCTCGGCGATACCTTCGACATTCACGGTGGCGGGCCGGATCTGGTCTTTCCGCACCACGAAAACGAAATCGCACAGAGCGAAGCGGCTACTGGCAAGCTCTACGCCGCGGCGTGGATGCATGCCGGCGCGGTGCGCGTGGATGGCGAGAAGATGTCCAAGTCGCTGGGTAACTTCTTCACCATTCGCGAAGTGTTGGAAAAGTACCATCCCGAGGTAGTCCGTTACCTGCTGGTCTCAAGTCATTACCGCAGCGCTATCAATTACTCCGAGGACAACCTCCGGGAGGCCAAGGGCGCACTCGAGCGTTTCTATCTCGCTCTGAAGGGCTTGCCGGATACTCCGGCAGCTGGCGGGGAAGGCTTCGCCGAGCGCTTCGCCGCGGCGATGGATGACGATTTCAACACGCCTGAAGCCTGCGCAGTGCTATTCGAGATGGTGCGTGAGATCAACCGACTCAAAGACAGCGACATCGAAGCCGCCGCCGCGCTGGCCGGCCGCTTGCGTGAGCTGTCCGAGACGCTCGGCATTTTGCAGCTCGAAGCAGACGCCTTTTTACAGTCGGGCGCGGAGGGAAAGGTTGACGCAGCCAAGGTGGAAACGCTGATTCAGGCGCGTCTGACGGCACGCGCTGAAAAGAACTGGGCCGAGTCCGACCGCATCCGTGACGAACTGACCGCCATGGGTGTAGTGCTGGAAGACGGCAAAGGTGGCACAACATGGCGACTGGCGGACTGAGCATGCCTGCTTCTTTGATTAATTTGCGTGATCGTGTTGCGCTGGTGACGGGGGCTGGCAGTGCCGAAGGTATCGGTTTTGCTACTGCCAAGCTGCTGTTTGAAGCCGGCGCCTGCGTAGCGCTGACGTCGACCACCAATCGGATATTCGAACGTCAGAAGAGCATCGACCCCGAGGGGGAGCGAAGTATCGGGCTGGTAGCCGACCTGACTCATCCGGAGCAGGCGCAAGAACTTGTCGACAGGATCATCGAGCGCTTCGGCCGGATCGACGTGTTGGTGAATAACGCCGGCATGACCCAGTCGGGGGCGGAGGAGTTCGAGTCCAAGCTGTTCCACCAGACGCCATTCGAGCACTGGCAGCGCGAGATCGATCTGAACCTGAATACCTGTGTGCATGTTACGCAGGCGGTTCTGCCACACATGCTCAAAACGGGTTATGGGCGCATCGTCAACGTTGCTTCGGTGACCGGGCCGCTGGTGACCTTCCCAGGAACAGCCGGTTACAGCGCAGCCAAGTCGGCCATGGTCGGCCTCACCCGATCGATCGCGCATGAGGTTGCAGGGCAGGGAATCACTGTCAACGCGGTCGCGCCGGGCTGGATCGCGACGCATTCGAGCCTGCCGGACGAGCTACAGGCCGGGCGTCGAACGCCGGTTGGCCGTCCGGGCACCCCGGAAGAGGTCGCCCGGGTAGCCTTGTTCCTGGCCAGTCCGGGATGCAGTTATGTGACCGGGCAGATGCTTGTCGTCGACGGCGGCAACAGCCTGCAGGAAATGAAAGGCTAAGCAACGGCGCTTCGCACTCGAAGCGCCGTTTGCATTCAACGCCAGATATCGGTGTCGATCTTCTCCCGCAGCTCGGGATAGTCGTTGCCGCGGAATTTCGGCACATCACCATTCTTGCGCTGGGCCATGTAGTCCCTGGTCAGCTTGGCAACGGTGCCCGAGAGCAATACGATCGCAATCAAATTGATGGTGGCCATCAGGCCCATCGATGCGTCGGCAGCATTGAATACCGTGCCAACCGCTTCGTACGCTCCCCAGATCACCATACCGAGTGCGGCGATGCGCAGTATGGTCAGTCCGAGCGTGTTACCCCCGCCCAGGTAGATCAGCGAGTTCTCGGCATAGGTGTAGTTGCCGACGATTGAGGTGAAAGCAAAGAAGAAAATCGCCACGGCAATGAAGTATGTGCCTGCCGGGCCGATATGCACCTCCATCGCCTGCTGCGTCAGTTGCGTACCGGTGACACCAGAGCCCGGTTCAAGCACGCCGGACAGTAGGATCATTACAGCGGTCGCCGTACAGATCACCAGGGTATCGACGAACACGCCCAGCGCCTGTACAAGACCCTGAGAAGAAGGGTGGTGCGGCATTGGCGTCGCGGTGGCTGCAATGTTGGGCGCCGAACCCATGCCCGCTTCGTTCGAGAACAGTCCGCGCTTGATGCCATTGAGCATCGCAGCGGTTACCGAGCCGGCTACCCCACCGGCGGCCTCCTCAAGTCCGAACGCGCTGCGTACGATAGTCGCGAGCACTCCAGGCACTTCCGTGATATTCACCGCTATTACATAAAGGGCCATAAGTACATAGATGCCGGCCATCACCGGTACGACCATCTCGGCGAAACGCGCAATCGAGCGCAGTCCACCAAAGATGACGACACCCGCCAGCACCGCGACGACGACACCGACCCAGATGTTCGGTACGCCGAAGGCACCTTCCATGGCATCCGCAATCGAGTTCGCCTGAACGGCATTGAAAACCAGGCCGAAGGAAAGGATAAGTGCTAGCGCGAAAATCACTGCAGCCCATGGCGCTTTCAGGCCCTTGGCTATGTAAAAAGCCGGGCCGCCGCGATACTGTCCCTTGCCGTCGCGGACCTTGTACAACTGTGCCAGGGTGCTTTCCGCGTAGGCAGTGGCCATGCCTACCAGGGCGACCATCCACATCCAGAAAATGGCGCCAGCGCCGCCGAGATACAGGGCTACCGCGACGCCCGCGAGGTTCCCTGTCCCGACGCGCGAGGCAAGGCTGGTACAGAGCGCCTGGAAAGGGGAAATCCCGCTCTGGTCACTGTGGCGGGAACCCTTTATCGCACGGATCATCTCTCCGAAATGCAGGAACTGGATCAGTCCAAGCCGGATGGTGAAAAACACCCCCACTGCAAGCAGACCGTAAATAAGGATGTATCCCCAGAAGATATCGTTCAGAAAATCGATGATCGCAGTCATGTCTGTCTCGCCATTCCCGTTGACGTAGTAAGCACATCTCAATGTAGTCGTCTCGCTTGATTGCGCCAGGTAATAACCGAAGCAGCGCCGGACGATGGCCGCAATTGCCATATGTTTTGGCGCTTTGTGGCGCTATCAGCGAGCCTTGTGCAGGGCTATATTGGATGGACCTGCGTCAAACTGCCCAAGGACTTTGCCATGAATTCGCTGACGCCCCGAGACCTGAAGATCGTTCCCCGTCGAATGGATTTCGCGCTTCCCGATCCGCTGCCGCGGCATTGGCATTCCAACGATCCCTTCAAAACGCATTTCTTCAACGCCATGTCGGTGCTGTTTCCTGACGGCGAGCGCTATTTCATCGACTCCGTGAGACTGTTTCGCGACCGTATCGACGATGCTTCTCTGCAAGAGCAGATTCGCGGCTTCATCGGCCAGGAAGGTCATCACAGCCGCGAACATGTCGAGTACAACGATCGCCTGCGTGCGCTGGGGTACGACATCGATCGGCTGGAGCTGCCGGTGAAGAAGCGTATTCGCTTCGTACAGAAACAGTTCACTCCGGAGCGGCAACTGGCAGGCACGGTCGCGATGGAACACTTCACGGCGATCCTGGCCGACGCTCTGCTGCGCGAACCGCAGTGGATCGAGGGTGCGATTCCGGAGATGAAACAGATCTGGCGCTGGCATGCATTGGAGGAGACCGAGCACAAGGCTGTGGCGTTCGACGTCTACATGCAGGTGTGCGGAGATCGCGATCTGCTACGCAAGGCGATGCGTCAGGCCACGTTCTTTTTCCTCAAGGACGTTACGCTCGGAACCTGGCACATGCTACGCCGTGACGGGTGCGCGAATGTCCGGACATGGTCCAGAGGCATGCGTTGGCTGTGGGGGCGTGACGGCTTTTTCACCCGGCTGATCCCGGTATACCGGGATTTCTACCGCGACGGCTTCCATCCATGGCAGCACGACAACAGCGAGGTCATGCGCACGCACGCGGCCGAGTTCGAGACTGGCCTGGTACGCTAGGCTCACCGCTGCTCCTTTCACGGTGATGTCATTTCGCCGTTGCGTATTTCTTATCTTTGGCGAGACAG
>CAYZFU010000264.1:0-4371 GCA_964477725.1 uncultured Halopseudomonas sp. | reverse complement strand
GCTCGTCGGGCTCATAACCCGAAGGTCGTAGGTTCAAATCCTGCCCCCGCAACCAGTTGAGGCCCCTTTTTAGGGGCTTTTTGTTAGCTGTCTGGACTCCGCTGGAGTGGCCAGAACCAGGATGGGCTTTAGGCCCATTTTTTATTCACGCAATGAAAAGGGCGGTGAATTTGTCCGGCAAAGTATCCGAGTTGGAGGCCTTGTTGGTCCCGATTGTCGAGGCTTTGGGCTATCGTTGTTGGGGTATCGAGTACCTGTCCCAAGGGCGGCACACATTGCTGCGGGTGTACATCGATCACCCCGAGGGTGTCAGCGTGGAGGCCTGTGCTGCGGTCAGTCGTCAAGCCAGCGCCGTGCTGGATGTCGAAGATCCGATCTCGGGTGATTACACCCTGGAGGTATCTTCCCCGGGCATGGATCGACCATTATTTACGCTTGAGCAGTTTGCCGAAAGCATCGGTGAGCAGGTCAAGATCAGGTTGCGCGCCCCTTACGAGGGGCGGCGCAATTTTCAGGGTGTCATACGGGGTGTAGAAGGCGACGAAGTGGTGCTGCAGGTAGAGGAACATGAGTACCTCCTGCCCATCGACTCGATCGACAAGAGCAATATCATCCCGCGATTTTGAGCATAGTTGGGCTCCAGTGGCCCCAATGGATGGCGTTAGGCGAGGCATACGATGAGCAAAGAAGTGCTGCTGGTTGTGGAATCCGTTTCCAACGAGAAAGGCGTACCACCCGGGGTAATTTTCGAAGCCCTGGAACTGGCGTTGGCTACGGCCACCAAGAAGCGCTACGAAGACGAAGTAGACGTTTATGTGGTGATCAACCGCAGCACTGGCGCCTATGACACCTTCCGCCGCTGGACCGTGGTACGCGACGAGGATTTCGAAGAGCCTGACATGCAGCTGACGTTGGATCAGGCGCAGGCTCGCGACGAGTCGCTGAACTATGGCGATATCATCGAAGAGAAGATCGAGTCGGTCGAATTCGGTCGAATCGCTGCGCAGATTGCCAAACAGGTTATCGTGCAGAAGGTCCGCGAAGCGGAGCGTGCTCAGGTCGTCGACGCTTACCGCGATCGTCTCGGCGAAATCATCAGTGGTACGGTCAAGAAGGTCACCCGCGACAGCGTCATCGTCGATCTGGGTAACAACGCGGAAGCGGTGTTGCCGCGTGAAGAAATGATTCCGCGCGAGACCTTCCGGACCGGTACGCGCATCCGTGCGCTGCTCAAGGACATCCGCACCCAAAATCGTGGGCCGCAGCTGGTGCTATCGCGCAGCTGCCCGGAGATGATCATCGAGCTGTTCCGTATCGAAGTGCCGGAAATCGCCGAAGAGCTTATCGAGGTCATGGGTGCGGCGCGTGATCCGGGTTCGCGAGCGAAGATCGCCGTGCGCTCGAAAGACAAGCGTATCGACCCGCAGGGTGCCTGTATCGGTATGCGCGGATCGCGGGTGCAGGCGGTGTCCGGCGAGCTCGGGGGCGAGCGTGTCGATATCGTCCTCTGGGACGATAACCTCGCCCAGTTCGTCATCAATGCGATGGCACCGGCAGAGGTCGCGTCGATCATTCTTGATGAAGACACCCACACCATCGACATCGCTGTAGCCGAAGACAACCTGGCGCAGGCTATCGGGCGAAGCGGACAGAACGTGCGCCTGGCCAGTCAGCTGACCGGCTGGACCCTCAACGTGATGACCGAAGAGGCGATCCGCGAAAAGCAGGAAGCCGAAACCGGCGATATTCTGCGCAACTTCGTCGACGAGCTGGATGTGGACGAGGAGCTGGCGCAAATGCTGGTCGAGGAAGGCTTCACTTCTCTCGAAGAAATCGCTTATGTGCCGATGGAAGAAATGCTGGACATCGACGGGTTTGACGAGGACATCGTCAATGAATTGCGCGCGCGGGCCAAGGATCGCTTGTTGACCAGGGCTATTGCCAACGAAGAGAAGCTCGAACAGGCTCAGCCTGCTGACGATCTGCTCAACATGGAAGGTATGGACCGCGCGCTGGCTTTCCAGCTCGCCGCTAAAGGCGTCGTGACGATGGAAGACCTGGCTGAGCAATCGGTCGATGACCTGCTCGAAATCGAAGGTATGGACGAAGCGCGTGCCGGCGAGCTGATCATGGCTGCCCGGGCGCCCTGGTTCGAATAACCGGTCGGCGAGCTACACCACGCTGCGGAAACGCACGGACCCGACTGAGGAGAGAAGTGAATGGCGGAAGTGACGGTCAAAGAATTGGCTCAGGTGGTAGGCACTCCGGTTGAGCGCCTGCTGCAACAGATGCAGGAAGCCGGATTGAAGCAAACCAGTCCCGAGCAGCCGGTCTCGGATGACGAGAAGCAGGCGCTGCTGGCCTATCTTAAGAGCGCCCACGGCGACTCTGCCGGGGAGCCGCGTAAAATCACGCTCAAGCGCAAGACCATGAGCACGCTCAAGGTCTCTGGCAGCAAGACGGTGAACGTCGAGGTTCGCAAGAAGCGTACCTATGTAAAGCGCGACCAGGTCGATACGGAAGCTGAGCGGCAGAGGGAGCTCGAAGAGCTGCGTCTGGCCGAGGAAGCGCGAATTGCGGCAGAAGCCGAGGCGCGCCGCCAAGCCGAAGAAGCGGCTCGCCAGGCTGAAGAAGCCCAGCGCAAGGCTGCCGAGGAACAGGCTGCTGCAGCATCGGCTGAACCAGTCGCGCCTGCTGCGGTCACTCCTGAACCGGCGGTTGCTACAGAGCCGGTCGTGGCTCCGGCCTCGCCGCCTTCCGAGCATCCGAAGAAAAAAGAAGAGCATCGCCGCAAGCCCGCCCGTGCGGAAGACGAGGACGAGCGTAATCGTCGTCGTGCCGGTGGTGGGAAAGACAAGACCCGGAGCGCCCCTCGCGTCAGTGAAGATGACGAAAGCATGGCGCGCCGTCGTGGCGGCGGTGGCAAGCTCAAGGCGCACAAAAAACGTAACCAGCACGGCTTCGAGAAGCCGACAGGACCGATAGTGCGAGAAGTAGTCATTGGTGAAACGATCACGGTTGCCGAACTGGCGCAGAAGATGTCGGTGAAAGCTGCCGAGGTCATCAAATACATGTTCAAGAACGGCAACATGGTGACCATCAACCAGGTGCTGGACCAGGACACTGCCACTATCGTCGCGGAAGACATGGGCCACAAGGTCAAGCAAGTTCGCGAGAGCGCAGTCGAAGATGCGCTGGTCGAATCCATGCAGCACGAAGGGGAAGAAGTCAGTCGGGCTCCTGTGGTCACGGTGATGGGTCACGTCGACCACGGTAAAACCTCGCTTCTCGACTTCATCCGTCGGGCCAAGGTCGCTTCCGGCGAAGCGGGCGGTATCACCCAGCACATCGGTGCCTACCACGTCGAAACCGAGCGGGGCATGGTCACCTTCCTGGACACCCCTGGTCACGCAGCCTTTACCGCGATGCGTGCCCGTGGTGCCAAGGCTACCGACATCGTGATTCTGGTCGTGGCTGCGGATGACGGCGTCATGCCGCAGACAGAAGAAGCTGTCCAGCATGCCAAGGCCGCTGGCGTACCTCTGGTCGTGGCAGTGAACAAGATCGACAAGGAAGACGCTGATCCGGACCGCATCAAGAACGACCTGGCTGCACGCGACGTCATCCCGGAAGAGTGGGGTGGCGATACCCAGTTCGTGCACGTGTCTGCCAAGGTCGGCACCGGCATCGATGAACTGCTCGAAGCGGTTCTGTTACAGGCCGAAGTTCTCGAGCTCAAGGCGCAGCCGTCGGCTCCCGGTCGTGGTGTTGTGGTCGAATCGCGTCTGGACAAGGGGCGCGGTCCGGTAGCAACCGTACTGGTACAGAACGGCACCCTTAGCCAGGGCGATATCGTCCTCGCTGGCGTCAACTATGGCCGCGTACGGGCGATGTATGACGAGAACGGCGTGCAGATCAAGCAAGCCGGCCCGTCGATTCCTGTCGAGATTCTCGGTCTGGACGGTACTCCTGACGCAGGTGACGAGCTCACCGTGGTCACCGATGAGAAGAAAGCGCGGGAAATCGCATTGTTCCGTCAGGGCAAGTTCCGCGAAATCAAGCTGGCTCGCCAGCAGTCTGCCAAGCTCGAAAACATGTTCGACAACATGGGTCAGGGCGAGAAAAAGACGCTCAACATCGTTATCAAGGCAGACGTGCGCGGCTCGCTGGAGGCGCTGCAGGGTTCGCTGTCGGATCTGGGCAATGATGAAGTACAGGTCAAGATCGTCTCGGGCGGCGTAGGTGGCATCACCGAAACCGACGCGAACCTGGCTCTGGCTTCCAACGCAGTCATCTTTGGTTTCAACGTCCGCGCTGATGCTACTGCACGCAAGATCATCGAGAACGAAGGTCTCGACCTGCGCTACTACA
>CAYZFU010000263.1:2908-4434 GCA_964477725.1 uncultured Halopseudomonas sp. | reverse complement strand
GCCCTGGTGCGCTCCCACACCGGATGATGCACGCCTCTCCCTGTGGGAGCGGCGTCCTCGCCGCGATGAAGGCGGCTCGGACTTCGCTTTCGCGCCCGGGTGCGCTCCCACATCAGGCCACCGAGCCCCGTGGGAGCGGGCATGGCCGCGGAGAAGGATGCACACTTTCCGTGCACACTCCTACGACCCGGCTCAGTCCACTAGCGCGCCGTAGATGATCGCCCTCAATTCCTGGCGGATCGCGTAGCTGGAAGACGGGATGAGCTGGGTCATGAAGATCATCGACAGGTCTTCCACCGGGTCGATGAAGAAGTTCGTGCTTGCCATTCCACCCCAGCCGTACTCGCCGCTGGAGCCGTTGGTCTGCGACTTGGCTACATCGGTCTTGACGGAGAAACCCAGACCGAAGCCGGTACCCTCGTAGGGTGTTTCGCTGAACGAGCCAACGGAAACCGTAGGAAGATCCCGATCGTTCGGCAGATGGTTCATGCGCATGAATTCGAGCGTCTTGCGGCCAATGATTCGAACACCGTTCAACTCGCCGCCGTTGGCCAGCGCCTGCACGAATCGGTAGTAATCATCCACGCTGGAGACCAGTCCGCCGCCGCCGGAGAGATAACCGTGTGCCCTGGTGAAGTTCGATTGCCGGGGGTCGTCCTGTAGCGTGAAGCTGTCGCCCGGGTTGTATTGATAACAGGCGGCGAAGCGATCGATGCGGTCGGCAGGGACGGTAAAGAAGGTGTCCGTCATGCCCAGCGGGCGGAAGATATGCTCGACGAAATAGTCGGTGAGCTCCATGCCGGACAGCACTTGCACCAGGTAACCGCACACGTCGGTGGAGACCGAATAGTTCCAGGCACTGCCGGGCGAGAACTCGAGGGGCAAGCGGGAGAGTTCGTCGATCAGCCGCTCGAGCGTCAATCCAGACCCGCCATCAAGCTTGAGCGCACGATACGCTGCATCGACGTTGGTGCGGTTCATGAAGCCATAGGTCAGACCTGACTGGTGCGTCAGCAGATCGCGTACGGTCATAGGTCTCGAAGAGGGTGTAGTCATGAAGTTTGGATGGACCCCCGCCTTGTATACCTGCAGGTGCTTCCAGGACGGTATGTACTTGTGCACCGGATCGTCCAGCAGAAACCGGCCCTGTTCGTACAGCTGCATCAGCGCGATGGAAGTGATCGGCTTGGTCATCGAATAGACACGGAACAGGGTGTCGCGCTGCACCGGCTTGTCACGTTCGACATCCATCTGGCCGCGCATATCCAGATACGCAATCTCACCTCGACGGGCGACGAGGGTAAGCGTGCCGGGCAGCTTTCCCGGTTCGATATATCTGGTCTGCAAATGCTCGCCGATACGCGCCAGACGTTTCGTATCCAGTCCGGCAATGATGCTCGATGCGCTGGTCATGCTTGAATCCTGTTCCGTATGCCAATTCGGTGATAGTACCTGTTTGACACGCCAGACCAAGGTCGCCCGGCTTTTGTTTATGAGCAGGCATAAGCAGGCAGCAGGTGAGGAAA
>CAYZFU010000263.1:2620-2898 GCA_964477725.1 uncultured Halopseudomonas sp. | reverse complement strand
TAGAGGCTTGAGGCGCAGTACAAATCGCGGCTCCGAAGCCACCCGAGGTATCCGATGAAATGAGCGACGTGCCCTGTCTGAACTGCGGCGCCTGTTGTGCCACATTCAGGGTTTCATTCTATTGGGGCGAGACCGACGCCGCCCCAGAGGGAAGCATCCCCTCGCATCTCACCGAGCAGGTCAATCACCATTACAGCTGCATGCAGGGAACCAATCAGCCGAGCCCGCGATGCGTCGCGCTGCTAGGCAGCATTGGCGAAGGCGTGCGTTGCAACATC
>CAYZFU010000263.1:0-2610 GCA_964477725.1 uncultured Halopseudomonas sp. | reverse complement strand
CAAACGCTCCAGCACTTGTCGCGAGTTTTCCTATCACGGCGAAAACGGTCAGGCCAGCCCGACCTGTCAGCGCGCCAGGGCCATTCACGGCCTGCCCCCGTTGCCTTTCGATCCACAGGGGCCGGAGCTGATCCCGACCATCGCCGCCTGACGCTTCACCCGGCACTGCCGTAGTCCGAGACTACGGCGTGCACCAGAAACAGCTTGCGAAGGCTATCCACATTCAGCACGAACGGGTACAGGTCCGGCATGCCCATGCTGCGCGCCAGGACGTTCAATACGCTCGACAACTGCACCCATCGGTTGATGAATGCCAGAAAATCAACGGGATCTGCATCGCCGGCCTGGCAGCCCGCCAACACGCTGCTGTCGAACGGGTCGATCTGCAGGGCAAGCGTTTCCACCTGGAACCCGTAATCCAGCGCCACATTCAACGTATCGGTCATGTGCAGATAATGCGCCCAGGTTTCGGCCCAGTCCTCCCACGGATGGGTGGCGGCGTAGCTGCTGATGTAGTGCTGGTTCCAGTCGGCAGGAGAGCCTTCGTTGTAATGTTTTTGCAAGGCCTCCTGATAGTCCAGGCGGTCGTCCCCAAACAGTTGTCGCACCGGTTCGAGCCAGGCCGAATCGCGGACGAGCCGATCCCAGTAATAGTGACCCGATTCGTGGCGGAAGTGCCCGAGCAGGGTGCGGTAGGGCTCGTGCATGTTCTCGCGCACTTTTTCTCTATGCGATGGATCGGCCTCGTCCACATTGAGGGTTATCACGCCGTCGGCATGGCCGGTCATGACCGGATCGCCGCCGGGAGTCTGGCGCAGAAAATTGAAACCCAGGCCCTGTTGCGCATCGAGTTTGCGTGACACTACGGGCAATCCGAGCAGGATCAGCTGGGCTACCAGACGGCGCTTGGCCTGCTCGATGCGGGCCCAGTGTTCGGCATTGTCGGTCAGAGTGAGGTCGGGAATGGTCAGGTTGAGTGAGCAGGCGATGCAGAAGGGCGCGCTTGCCGGGTCGGTCGCCAGCCAGTTGCACTGGGCCGGACCCTCCGCATTGGCACAACGCGTGTAGACATCGCCCTGTTGCGGACCTTCACTGACCACACGCCACTGGCCATTGGCAGTCGATTCGATGCTGAGCAGGTCGCCCGCGGTGGGGTGATACCCCAGATCGGTACTGCAGCGGACGCACAGTAGATTGTCGAAAAACACGGCCTGGCCACAGCGGCACCGCTGCACATGACCGTTGGGGTGATAGTCGAACAGGTGCTTGCCATTGGTACGTTCGACCAGACGATCGAAATAGGTCATTTCAGGTACGCTCCATCGGGTCAACCGGAGCGCACCGAGTGCCTCCTATGACTGCTGCTGATGTTGTGTTGCTTCGTCGGGCCTGGCGAAGTAGGTCTGACGGATGGCCTCGTGCAAATCAGTAAAGTCGATCTGGATCGCGTCGACGAAAGCGTGCAGGCGTTCCGGTTCTGCCGCGAGTCGCGCGATCTCGGCTTCGGAAATGTCGTCGACGCAGCTTTCGACCTCCTGCAAAGCCTGTTCATGTCGTGGCAGGCTGCGTAACGCGGTCGTCAGCCGGTCGAGCGAGCAGCATACCGAGCGCGGGAACTGCCGATCCTGGAGCAAAAAGCGCAGCACATCTGGCCCGCGGACACGCAGGCGAACGTGCTGGCGATACATCTGATAGCCGCTCAGGGACTTGAGTACGCTCATCCATTGGAGATTCTCGAAGGGCGTCAGTTCCTCTGCTTTCTTGGGCAACAGATTGGCGGATCGCACATCGATGATGCGAGTGGTCATGTCGGCGCGCTCGATCTGTCGTCCAAGCATCAAAAAGGTTCTTGCCTGGGTATAGCTCAGCGTGCCTTCAATCAACCCGTTGACCGTCTGGCAACTGCGGATCACCCGGCTGAGGAAGGCGTCGCGGCGGCGCGGCGTAATGCCGTGTTCAACCTGCTCTTTGACACTGAGAAACAGATGATTCACCTCTTCCCAGATCTCCCGAGGGATGATGTCGCGCGTCGTGCGCAGGTTCTCGCGCGCCGAATTCAGCGAGCAGAGAATCGAGCCGGAGTAGCGAGTGTCGCCGCACATGAACGCCAGGACGCTGGACTCGTCACGAACCGAGTAGTGCTCATCGAACAGCGCATCGTTACCGGTGATGGCGATGATCTCCGCCCAGCCGAGCTTGGTGGGCCTTGGCAGGTCTAGCATCAGATTGCTACTGACGCTGAGCAGGCGGGCAGTGTCTTCGGCGCGCTCCAGGTAGCGGGCGAGCCAGTAAATGTTCTCTGCAACTCTCGAAAGCATGATCAGTTCCCCGCGCCGTCGACGATCCAGGTGTCCTTGCTGCCGCCGCCCTGCGACGAGTTGACCACCAGCGAACCCTTGGTCAGGGCCACGCGAGTCAGACCGCCGGTGGTGACCCAGGGCTTCTCACCAGAAAGGATGAACGGTCGCAGATCCACATGGCGCGCTTCCAGTTCATCGCCACACAGGGTGGGCGAGGTGGACAGGCTCAGCGTCGGCTGGGCCATGTAGTTGCGCGGGTTGGCCTTGATCAGATCGGCGAAGGCCTCGCGCTCCTTGGCACTGGCGTGTG
>CAYZFU010000262.1:0-4454 GCA_964477725.1 uncultured Halopseudomonas sp. | reverse complement strand
TGCATGCGGAACATCTTATGGATATAGCCTTTGCGCATGTCGGCGTCGATCAATAATACCTTCTGGCCTGCCTGGGCCATGATCGCGGCCAGGTTAGTAGACACGAATGACTTGCCGACGGAGGGGCTGGGGCCGGATATCATCATCAGGTTGTTCTTGGCCTCCAGCTGTGCGAAGTGCAGGCTGGTGCGCAGGCTGCGCAACGATTCGATAGACAGGTCGGCAGGGTTGGTCACGGCCAGCAGCAGCGAGTCAGTGCTCTTGTCGTGCTTGTCTTTTGCCCGTTTCTCCAGGATGGCTTGTTCTTTGCTGAAAGGAATCGATGAATAGACCGGCAAGCCGAGTTGTTCGATCTCTTCCGGATTTTCAATTCCGCGATTCAAGGCTTGGCGCAGCAGAACGATGGCGACGCCGATAAAGCCGCCGAGCAGCGTTGCGATCATGGCGATCATCGCCTTCTTCGGGGCAACCGGCTTTTCAACGTTTACGTCGGCCGTATCCACAATGCGCACGTTTCCGACGGTGCCTGCACGGAGCACGTCCAGCTCTTGCACGCTATTGAGCATGGCTGTGTACACCTCAGTGGTGACGGCCACATCGCGCGTCAGGCGTAGCAGCTCCTGCTGGGTCTTCGGCAAATGTTCTACCTTGCTGGCCAGCTCGTTCCGTTGACTCTGCAGTTGGCGGGTCTGTTCTACAAGCGCCTGGTAACTTGGATGTTCACGGGTGAAGCGGCGCTCCAGTTCGGCGCGCTTGAGATTGTGCTCGCTGATCAGTGTGTCCAGCTCGACGAGCTGGTCGAGTACTGCCTGGGTCTCGATGGTGATGTTTACCGACTTGTTGCTGGTCTGATAATCGTTCATCGCCTGCTCATAGCGCTCGAGCTCGGTGCGGATTTGCGGCAGTTGCTGGCGCAGGAATTCCAGGCTCTGTGCGGCTTCGGCGGAGTTGCGTTCGACATTCTGGCGCACGTATAGGCGGCTGACCTCGTTCAGTACGCTCATGGCGTAGGCGGGGTTTTCGTGCTTCATGCTCAGGCTGATAATGCCGCTATCCTTGCCGCGTTCACTCGCGCCGAGTTCTTCCTGGTATTGGATGATGGTGTTCAGCCGGCGCTGACGAGTCAGCTCGAAGCGCGTGCCGGGGCGGGCGATGAGCTGGGCAATCTGGACGGAAAAACCGTCCTGGTCGATCTGCTGGCCTACGCTGCCTTCAACCAGCAGGTTGCCGTCTTCATCGGTGATTTCGAAGCTTGCGTGATCCACCGCTATCAGGGTCAGCGGCTCGCCCAGGTAGCGCGTAGGGACGTCGAGTTGGAAGACGTCGATCACTTCGCCGCCCCAGGCGAAGCTGTCCAGGCCCAGCCAGGGATTGGCTACGTGACCGAGCGACTCGGGCTCGAAGCGCCGGGCGGCCCAGCTGCCGATGACTGGCAAGCGCTTGGGCTCGGCGATGATGTCCAGCTTGAGATTTTCTACGGCCTGGCCGATCACGGCGCGGGATTTGAGCAGCTCGATTTCGGTTACGGCTTTGGAGGTCGACCCGAACATGTCGGTCATTTCGCTCAAGCCGCTAAGCGCGCTACCGGTCTTCTCTTCGATCTGGATCAGCGCATTGGCCTGGTAGATCGGCGTGGCGAGCAGAGCGTAGGCGATGCCGCCCACTGCAAACACCAGGGTGAAGGCAAGAATGATCCATTTGCCGTCCAGCAGAGCGCCAAGCAATGCTAGTAGGTCGATTTCGTTGTCGTCCTGGTTTTGAGCGTGCGTTGTTTGCATGTGTAGCCTTTGCGTTTTGCGAAATCGGCGCTCGCGGGCGCCAAGCCAAAAAAAAGTTGAACCTTTTCGGTCACCGCGTATCGAAGGGTTGCACTGCTCGATTCGCGGCGGCTATGTAGCGGAAGCGACAGACGTCAAACGGGTATCGGCCGGCCTGCGCCTTGCTGTAGCGCCTGCTTGCTGATGCTGGTCTGGATGCGATTCGGGGGAGGCGGGTGGGCCGGTCCCTTGGCATTCCGTGCGGTCTCAAGTTGCCTGGTGATCAGGCATGCTACCGCCACAGGATTTACAGTTTCTTCCTGAAAACTTTGAAAAATTTAGTATGTACTGTGCCATTAAAATGATGGCGCAGATTTCGGTGCGTGCGTATTTTAAGCGCAACGCGGAGCGAAACGTAAGCGGAAAATTGTCGCCATTCAACTGACAGGCGACAGGCGGCAATGTGAGTTACGTCACGTTTGTTCGCAGCGGTCACACGCGCCGACGGCGGCCGGGATACGGTCGGAATTAGTCAAACGAGGTAAGTTGTCCATGCCCCGGCGGGGCATGGTTGTTAGCGTGTCAGGTAGGGCAGCCAGGCGTTCGCGGCCTTGTCGAGGATCTGATACACGTGAACGAAAGCTTCGCGCTGCTGGCGATAGGGGTCAGGTGTTTCACAGCCATTGAGCCAGCGCCCGAAGAGGAACGTCTTACCGCGGGCTTCCGGTGTCAGCTCGCAGATCGCCTTGATGTGGCGCGTTTCCATGGCGAGGATCAAGTCGGCATCGCGGGCCATTTCCCTGGTCAGCTGGCGGGCCATGTGGTCGTGCAGGCTGATGTCATGTTCAGCCATCACGGCGGCGGCGGTCGGGTCGACACCCTTGCCGACCAGGGCGCCCAGGCCCGCTGAGGTCACTTTGATGTCGTAGCCTTGCAGCTTGTGTTTGAGCAGCGCTTCAGCAGTAGGGCTACGACATATATTCCCTACACATACGATCAGTATCGATTTGAACATTTGCTTTCTTTGGTAACCGGCACAGTGGCCACGAATATGGAACTGTATGGTGGCGCGGGGTGTTGGGTCAAGGATGACAGGCGCCGCGAGCGGCGTGCTTCACGCAAATAAAGCTCAGTCCATCGTCTGACAATCGTCGGCGGGCCAGTACAGCTGCGCTCCCTCGATCGGTTCGCCATCCCAGCCTACTACCGTAACCGCGCGTGTCGTAGGTTGCAGGTGCGCCTGCCTGATCACCTCCGCGAGGTTCGGCGGCCGGTAAGGAATGGGCGGTATGTCTCTGTTCTCCGGCGCGTCATGCTGCACCTGTTGCAACCGCCAGCGCAGCAGAGCCGAAATATGCATTCGCTCGTTGACCGTTTCCTCGCCGGGTTTGGGCAGGTTGCGGCGGCTGTTGACCGGCTCGACGCGGCTGCGGATCAGTCCGTCGAGCGTGCCGGTGGGCGGAGTCAGTACATTGCAAAGCGTTCGCAGGTACGGGTAGGCGTGGCTGAACATGGCACGGTACATCAGCGTTCTGCTTTCGATGCCTTTGCCTGCCACGCAGTCTTCGATCTTCTGGCTGCGCGGGTCAAGCCTCGGGTTGCCGATGCTTAGCTCGGTATGGGCGCGTAGCCGTTTGACCATCCAGTCCAGGGTGATGTCGGACAGGCGGCTGTCCGCATAGGAGCCGCCGATATTCGAGTGCACGCCGGGGAACCAGACCTGCTCGACTATTTGCCCGGGTGGCAGCGGCTGGTTGATCGGCTTCTCCCACAGCGTCGGCGGGAAGGCGGGGCGCTTTTCATCGATGGCCAGGGCGTGCAGAGCGACCTCAACGTGTGGCCCCAGATGCACGTTGTGAAAGTACCAGCGCGAAGCGAAGGACTTGTGCCGGGCCCAGTCCCCGGGAATGCCCAGCGAACCCACGGTATCCCAAACGCCGATGCATTTGATCGGGGCCGGGTCATGCCGGCGCAGACCGGTTATGGCTGCGATGGTCTGGCGTTTGAGTTGTGGCGTTTGGTCTGAACGGCGGATGGCGAGCAGTTCATCGAGCTGCTCGCCCAGGCAGGACGGGTGTATGACGCCTGCCATATCGATCAGCCCTGCCAGGCTGCGCGCGGTGTAGGCGCCTCGGGAAAAGCCGAACAGGTAGATTTCATCGCCCGGGTGGTAGTTGTTGCCGAGGAATCGGTAGGCATCGATGATCTTCTCATCCAGCCCGCTGCCGCTGAAACCGCCGGCGATTCTTTCTCCCCTTCCTGTACCCACGCCGCGGTCGTAGTAGACGATCTGGCTGATGCCGTCTGCACCGATGCAGGGAATCAGGCGCATCAGTTTGACGACGTTGGTAATGGCGTCGCTCTTGTCATTGCTGTTCCAGGTGCCGTCCAGGCACAGGATGAGGCGTCGTTTGGTCATGACCGTTCCCTGGTGTTTTGACGTCAGGGGGCAGGGTGCCTGTGGGTGGTGGAGCATTCAAATCGGGGTGGTGGGTTTGTGAGGGAGGTCGTGTTTGGGTGGAGTTTGCAGGCCTTGGGCGTCCTGCGGACGCCATCGCGGCGGGGTCGCCGCTCCTCCGGGGTCGTTGTGGCCATTGGTTTGGCCGGGTGTTTGTATCGTGGGAGGCGCGACTCGCGGCGACTGGGGTTTGAATTGCCTGGTGGTTCGTTATCGCGGCGGGGACGCCGCTCCTACAG
>CAYZFU010000261.1:0-4456 GCA_964477725.1 uncultured Halopseudomonas sp. | reverse complement strand
AATACGATGAGATGGAAGAGGGCGCACCGGAAGGTGCTGTGAACTCGGAAAATCTCGACAAGGTCGACGCGGAGAAGATAAAGCGCAATATCGACACCGACGAAAACGAGGTGCCTGGCTAGTGGTTGCACGCAACGCAGTCGCCGAGTCTGCTGCGCAGTACGATCTGGAGCGCTTCGTGGTCGCGCAGAACGGCGTCTACTACCGCGCTCTGGCAGAGCTTCAGGCTGGTCATAAACAATCGCACTGGATGTGGTTCATCTTTCCGCAGTTGGCTGGACTGGGGCACAGCGAGATGGCGCGTCGTTACGCCATTGCGAGCCTCGACGAAGCAAAAGCCTACCTGGAACATCCGGTTCTCGGCGAGCGGCTCGAGCGCTGTGCTGAAGCCTTGCTGCCCTGGGGCAACCGGTCCGCGCGGCAGATAATGGGCTCGCCGGATGACATGAAGCTGCGTTCCAGCATGACGCTATTCGCGCTTGCCGATCCGCAGCAGGAGGTTTTTCGGCAGGTGCTCGAGCAGTTTTTCGGTGGGGAATACGACCCGCGAACGTTGGCCATCCGCTCCGGAGGCGGGTAGCTGACCGGAGCGGACGGGCAAGGAAACGCGTTAGCGCGTTTCCTGAGTTTCGTGCAACGATTTCTCGCCTGTAATGACGCCGCGCACGCCGTCGTCATCTTCTTCGGTTCGTTCCCGGCGGTTTTCTTCGTTGTCCAGGTCCCCCACGTCATCATAAGGGGTGATCTCTTCAGCGCCACCTCCGGCGGACGGCACCTCTACCGAGCCACCCACGCCTTTCTCACCAGGGGTTCCGCCGGCATCTTCGGCAGGGGAGTTGTGATGTGGCATGTGCTCGCTGCGCTCTTCCGCGCCAGCAGTTCCGGCAAGTACAAGGGTCGCTGCGAATAGCGCGGCCGACAGCATCTTCAATTCTTTCATGTAGCTTCTCCTTTCAAACGATCCTGTGCAATGGACCCCTCAGGTGGAGCGATGTTCAGCGTATCAATGATGTCGAACGCTGCAATGTCATATTGCCACTGAGTTCTAACGAAAAAGCGAAGCCGTGAACTTCGCTGGCAATATTCTGTCACTTGATACGCTGAGCACGGTTTTGCAGTCTCGATAGTGAATTGAAACTCGAATCATCTTGGCTTGCTGGAAACTATAACTTGGCAAGTGCAATTTGAAGTTACGACGTACTTCTTTGCAACAAGCAAACGACGGGCGAAAACATGAACAAGTTTCATTTTTTGCCGGCGGCAATTTTGCTAGGATTGCTTTCAGGATGTAACGGATTTACCCGCCCTCTGCCTCCGGGAACAGACTACGTAGGAAGCCAGGCTATATTCTCTGGTATGCCAGCGCCGATGATTTTCGTTGGTACCACTACTCAGTGGAACGAAGAATACGCGGTCACAGCGGCGCACGTACCATTCACCGGCAACGTGGTACATCGCTGCAGCACCGGTTGCGATCTGGTGTTCATCAAGCGAAAGGCAAAGGGCCCGATTCCTGAATGGCGTGAGCCCGTACCTGGAGAAGAAGTAGTCGCTGTTGGTTACAGCGGCACCATGCTTATTCCCGTCCAGGGAACTGGCCGAGCCAAGTCAACACGAGTGGTTCTCGAAGATAAAGACGCCGCAGTTGCTTATGCCACTCACGACGCGCCTTTGACAGTTGGAATGTCCGGTGGTCCGTTATATGGTGCAGACAAAGCAGTATTAGGTATAAATCTCGGGTTTGGTTTGGAGTATCAGTGGTATTCCGATCTTGACGATCCGAACAGTATCGGTCATTCGAGTCGCAACAGTTATTATCTTTCCACGGATGTTATCCGAGCCGAATGGGAAGCGTTCCAGCGTTCACTACCGCAAAACCAGATAACTCAAGCACATTGATCCTCCCGGGGCGACTCTTAACTCGCCCCGTTGCCGACGGCCAGCGTCCGGCATTTACTCATAATTTCATCGGAACAAGCCCCGAGACCTCCGGTCCACCAATCAATAGCGCGGCGGCCGGACCGGTTGTAGTGGCAGCGCATCGCTCAATTTCTTGCGGTAATGCAGGAGGCTCTTCGTGGCAAAACTCGGCCGTGTTTTACTGATCATCCTTTTGATCCTATTGGCATTGGTGCTTGCTGCCGCCTTCGCGGTCGAGACTCGCTGGGCTCGTGGACAGCTGGAAGACCAGCTGAGCCAACGCATGGACGGCCGGGATGTGAACATCGGCGATCTGGAGATCGACTGGGGCTTTCCCTTGGGTATCCAGGCCCGCAATGTGCAGATCGCCAATGCGGACTGGGCCGAGCATGAGCAGCTGCTCAGTGTCGACATGCTGGACGTCACGCTCAAGGTCGGCCCGCTCTTGCGCGGGCAGGTTGCCTTGGGCACCGTCGATCTACAGAAGCCGACCGTACACCTGGCCCGTCGCGAGGACGGGACTACCAACTGGGACGCGCTGACTTCTGAGGAAGACGAGCAGGTTAAGGAACCACCGGTCCAGCCTGACATCATCCGAATACGCGACGGAGAGTTTACCTACCGGGACCAGGCCCTGGATGCGGATATCACCGTCACGGTGGAAACCGAGGAAAGCGAGGATCAGCGGCAGCTTCAGGTGACCGGACGTGGCGAGTTTCAGGGTAAGAGCTTCCAGCTCGACGCGCAGGGCGGCGCCCCCTCCGAGGCGTTGGAACAAGGTACAGCCTACCCTGTCACGATCGACGCGCGCCTTGGCGATATGCGGCTCGGCTTCGAAGGTCAGTCACTGAATATCTACCGTTTCGAGGCATTGCGTGGTGAGTTGGAATTCGTCGCGCCCGACCAGGCCCAGCTGGGGAGGTTGGCCAGCCTGCTCGATCAGCCAGGGTTGACCATTGCGCCGATAGAGCTGCAGGCCGATCTGAATCATGAAGATAAACGATGGGCACTCGAGAACATTCAGGCCAGCGCCGGCAGCACTGACTTGAGCGGCTCGGCTGCCGTGAAGCTTAGCGATACCCCACGGCTCGATGTTCAGCTCGACTCAGAGCAAATCAACCTCAACGACTTCGGGATTGCGCAGATACTCGCTGAGAATCGCGACCCGGCCAATCGTGAGCGTGGCGCGAAAGCTGGCATGGAAGAGAGCGAGCAAGCGGAGCGGGAGGAGCAAAAACAGGAGCAGGGTGGCGAGAAGCCCCGCTGGGACGAGCGCATGGCCAACATGTTGGCACCGTTGCGTGACTATGCGGGGAACGCAGATATTCAGATGGGCGAGCTGATTCTCGGCGACGCTCGACTCAGCGATCTGGACATCAAAGGATCGCTTGATGCTGGCAGGCTGCAAATCGACCAGCTACAAGCTTCGCAGGACTCGGGTGGGCTGGATGCCTCGGGCTGGATAGAAGCACAGGAAGACACCATCCGTGCCGATCTGACCGCCGATATGAATCAACTGAACCTGGGCCAGGCGTTGCAACCATTCGGGTTGGAACAGTTGGGCATCGTCGACGGCGAACTCCACGGCGCATTCGATGGCGATGCATTACGCATCAGTGATACGCAGCTTAGCTACGATAAGCCCGAGGCGGCGTTGCATATCCAGGCGCAAATCGTCTCCCGTGAGGTCCCCGACACAGAAGCGCCGGGGCTACATGTTGAAGGGCAGGGCACGCGGCACGATGAAAGCTTCCAGTTCAACCTGACGATGGGCCCGCTGCTGGATCTTAAAGCAGAAGATCAGCCTTACCCGATCGAGGGCACGCTGATTTCCGGCGACACCGAGGCAACCATCGATGGCAGCATCACTCAGCCGCTTGAACTCAAGGCATTCGATATTCGGTTCGACATCGCTGGCCCGAACCCCGCCGAGCTCAATCCGGTTACCGGGCTTAGCCTTCCCGACCTTCAGCAATACGAGGCCTCGGGGCGCCTGCAGTTGAAAAACCAACTGTTACGCGTGACCGATCTGCGCGGAACAATCGGCAGGAGCGACCTGAGCGGCGATGTGCGGGTGGATTTCGAAGGAAGGACCATGCTCTGGGCTACGCTGCACTCCAATCAGCTCAATACCGATGACCTGATCAAGGTGGTGGAAGCCGCAGACAAAACTGACCAACAGGACCCTGAGCAGTACAAGTCACCTGATGAGGTGTTTGACCACGAGCCGATGGATTTCCAGGCCCTTGGTCAATTTGACGCGGAGGTCCGGTATCGCGCGGACAACATCATCGCCAAGAATGTCCCCCTGAATGATGTCGTGCTGGATGTCAGCCTCGACGAGGGTATTCTGCAACTCAAACCGCTGCGCGTTGGCCTGGGCGGCGGGGACGTCGGCGCCCGAGACCACGCCCGCCCCGCCGAACATCTGCAGCGCGCGGTCGATCACGGCCTGGGCCGATTCAGTGGCCGTCATCTTGGCCATGGCCGCCTCGCGCGTGGTGCGCGTCTTCTTCACATCGTGCATCCAGGCGGC
>CAYZFU010000260.1:0-4523 GCA_964477725.1 uncultured Halopseudomonas sp. | reverse complement strand
GCTGTTGACCTTCGACCTCGATAACACACTCTGGGAAACCGAGTCGGTGGTCGTCGCTGCCGAGGCCAGGCTGCTGGAATGGCTGGCCGAGCACGCACCGCTGTTCGTGCGAAACCTCGACGCGGAGGCCCGCCGGGCGCTGCGCCACGAAGTGCTGGCTGCCGAACCGCTGTTGCGGCATCGGGTGACCGCGCTGCGCATAGCCATACTGGAACTGGGCCTGCGCAGGGCGGGTTACTCCGAGGGCCACGCCCGAGAACTGGCACTACAGGGCTTCGATATATTTCTCGAAGCGCGCCATGCGCTGACCTTTTTCCCACATGCCGAAGCGCTACTCGGCCGGCTCGCCAAGCGCTACCAACTGGCGACCATCTCCAACGGCAATGCCGATGTAAAAAGGCTGGGCCTGCAGGATTATTTCAAGGTGATCGTATCAGCCGATGAAGTCGGCGTCGGCAAGCCGGACCCGGCGCCCTTTCTCGCCGCGCTGGAACGCGCCGGCGCCGAGCCGCATGAAACCCTGCATATCGGTGATCATCCGGTCGATGACATTTTCGGTGCTCAAGGTGTCGGGCTACATACGCTGTGGTTCAATCGCATGCAATTGCCCTGGCCGGACCAACCGCGACCGCATGGAGAGGTGAAGTGCCTGAGCGAAGTGGAAGGCTGGCTGGAATCCTATCTGACCCGGCTCGCTAATGCGGACCCGAGCCTGAGCTGAACGCTCGGCCCGGGTTCGATCGCCAGCGATCAGATGGGCCGGCTTCCGTACTTGCTGTCAGGCTTTTTCGGCGGATCGCCGACGACGTTATCGCCAATTTCCTGCACCTTGCCGCCGCGCGCCATGAACTCCTCGATTTGCCGAGCGAGCATCTCCCGCTCGCGAGCCTTGGCTTCGAGCGACAAACCCTCAAGCGGATCTTCGGCGACAGCGGCCTTTTTTTTCGGCTTGGGCGCGGGTTCGTCGTCCTCTACCTCTGGCAGATCGTCGACGTCATTGTCGTCCACACTCTCCAGCTCTTCGTCTTCAATATCGTCGTCGCTCATTACCTGGCTCTCGCAGCGGGAAAAACAGGCTATTTATAGCGCAAGAAAAGTTTTTGACTAGAGGGCGCGGAGATTATTTTTTATCGTTCAGACAGACGCCCCCTGCGTGAGCTTCGCGAGTTGGTCGAGGTCGGTCTGCACGCCCGACGTTTCGCGGATTCGCGCGAGAATCTGTCGTTTGAGCTCTATGAAAGCCGGCTCCAGCTTCATGTCCTGATGGCGCACCTCGGGCAACGGAACATCGTAGATCGTATCGATGCGCCCCGGACGTGGCGCCATAAGTACGATACGGCTGCCAAGGTATATCGCTTCTTCGACGTCGTGGGTCACGAAAACGATGGTGGTTTTTTCCAGGCGGTGTACGTGTCGAATCAGGTCGTGCATCACTTCGCGCGTCTGCGCATCAAGCGCCCCGAACGGCTCGTCCATCAGCAGAATGTCCGGCCGGGGCATCAGCGCACGGGCGATCGCCACCCGCTGCTGCATCCCGCCTGACAGCTGGCTGGGGTAGGCGTCGGCGAACGGCGCCAGGCCCATCAGGTTGAGCAGTGCATCAGCGCGGCCGCTGGCCGTTTCCACGTCCGCCTGGCTGTACACACCGTCGGAAATAACTTTGAGCTGCCGGCAGAATTTGATGTTCTGCATCACCGTCAGCCAGGGGTAGAGGCTGTAATGCTGGAACACCATCGCCCGGTCGACACCCGGACCATCGATTGGCTGATCATCGAGCAATAGCTCACCGCTGCTGTGCGTTTCCAGCCCGGCGAGAATACGCAGCAGCGTGGACTTGCCACAACCCGAGGCGCCCACGAAGGTGACGAACTCGTTTGCACGGATATCGAGGTCGACGTTGCGCAAGGCCTCGATGGTCTGGTTGCGGGTCGCGAACTGCTTGCCCACCTGGCGAATGCTGATACAGGGCTTGTCCATGGTTTTACCTCTTCTGCCAGTGAAATGCGCGGCGGCCGACCCAGCGAAACGCCTGGTCGGTGAGCAGGCCTATCAGACCGATCAACAGGATGCCGGCGAAGATCTTGTCGGTGTGCATGTAGCGTTGGGCGCGCAGAATCGCGTAACCCAGGCCGGAATTGGACGCCACCAGCTCTGCCACGACCAGATAGGTCCAGGCCCAGCCGCAGGTGATACGCAGGGTATCCAGCAGCGCCGGGCGCGCCGATGGCAGAATCACCAAGCGGATGATCTCGCTGCGCGTAGCACCCATGGTCTGCGCCGCCTCGATCTGTGCCATCGGCACACGGCGCACGTCTTCGGCAGCCATCAGCGCCATCTGAAAAAGGGTACCGATGAAAATGATCAATATCTTTGAGCCCTCGTCGATGCCGACCCAGAGCATGACCAGCGGAATGAACGCCACCGCGGGCATGTAGCGAATGAAGTCGATCAAGGGTTCCAGGGTTGCCTGTACGGTGCGATAGGTGCCCAGATACAGAGCTAGCGGCAGCGCGATCAGGGCAGACAGCAGGAACCCGGCCATCACCCGATACACGCTGATGGCAACGTCCGCCATCAGGCCTTCCTCGGTCGACCAGCGCCAGATACGCTGCGCGACCGCCTCGGGGCTCGGCATGAATAGCGGATCGGCCAACCCAGAGGCGGTATACAGCCACCAGGCCACGAAAGGCGCAGATAGGCCGACCGCGGCGAGAATGGCGACGCTTCGCCCGCCCATGTCACCGCGTATGGTCCACCAGCGGCTGCGCCGCCGAGCCGGTTTGGTGGGGATGCCGGATACCGGCAGGGGTGCCTGTGCGTTCATGCCATGGCCTCCTCGGTGATATGACGGAGTGCAGGGATCGCCGCTCGCCGCCAGCCGGCTGCCGGCGGATACGTGCCCAGCCCGGCCAGTCGTTCAGCGGGCCAACCGGATAACGGCGTGGTCGGGTTAGGGTTGAGCAGCAAGGCTCTGCCTGAGCGACCCGGCAGGGTTGAAAGCTCGATGCGCCAGCTATGCCCAGTGGAGTCGATGCGACCGAAAGAGAGCTCTGTGTTCAGAATCTGCTCGGCTTGTGCAGCAGAAGATGTCACCACCCGCTCGCATAACGGCAGGTTTCCGGCCAATGGCTGCGGACGGCTGGCGGCAAACAGAAAATAGTCGCCGGCCCTCAGCAGGCAAGCGCAGCGCCCGCCCCGCTCGGAATCACTCAGCCACAGCGCCTCGGATTGGCCGATAGAGTTCGGCAAGCGCTTCCATACCTCCAGGAAACTGCCGTCCAGCGCATGTTCATGCAACTCGGCGGCGCTGACGAAGGTCATCCGGCCAACGTCTTCCGGGCTACCCGGATGGAAATCGAGCCGCCGATGCCAGCGACACAGGTCTCCGTCGACCTCCGTCACACCGGCAAATCCAGCCTGTGCGCAGCGCTGCAACAAGGTGCGCGGTGGCCGTTCGGGAATTCGGATGTCTGCGTGCAACGACTCGGTCTGCAACCAGAACACCCGTGTGTTGCGGTCTTCGAAACCGTCGGCGGTGCGCAGCAGGGTGCGCTGCCATACGCCAAGATAGCGATCGGGTACGTTCATGCGTGGTACTCCGGGAAGCGTTTGAGAGTGCGCCAGAAGGCAAGGTCATGGTTTGGCCAGAGCTCCGCGCCCGTCTCGGCTGCCATGCGCTTGAGCTTGCGAATACTGTCCACTGCCATGTCTTCACGGTCGCGCCAGCACAGACCCGGCGCGACTTCATCTTCAATGTTTTCGGTAAGGTCGGCGGCGTCGCCGGCCAGTATTACCGGTGCGCCTTCGGACAGCTCGATCAGCAGCGACATGTGCCCGGCGGTATGCCCCGGCGTGTTGATCGCGCTTAGGCCCGGTAGCAGGTCGTACTCGTCGCGCTGTGGCTTCCAGCGAACGTCACCAGTGAAATCGTCGGCGAAGTAGGCATTGTCAGCGGGCTCGCGAGCTGCCTGCAGCTCGGCTTCATGCACGTGAACATCAGCCCCACACACTTCACACAGACCGCCAGCATGATCGAAGTGCAGATGACTTAGGAACACCAGGTCTATATCCGCTGGTGTTAGACCCATACGCTGAAGGTGGGAGGTGAGCCGCTGCTCCTCGCTCATTTCCGGCGGGCCCATGGGAAACTCCACCGGGTCGAACCAGCGCTGACGCGCCTCGGGATCGTTGAGCTTGTGATAATCGCAGCCCACGTCGAAAAGCACGCGCCCTTGCCGGGTTTCGATCAGATAGGCGAGGATCGGCGCCTCGATCAACGTGCCTTCGCCACGGTTGCGAGTCGAATACGACTTGTCGTAGCGGTGCGTGGCTGTGAGTAACGGCCACAGCTTGAGAACCTGGCTCATGACCCTAACTCCAGGCGAAACTCATGGCGCACGGCGACGACGATGCCACCGACAATATCCTCCGCCATGCGGGCGCCCTTGGCCGCATCCGAACCACGTGCAGAGGAGAGAACACCGGAAGGCGGCACCCACTCGGTGCGGGTGGGGTACATGTCG
>CAYZFU010000259.1:0-4524 GCA_964477725.1 uncultured Halopseudomonas sp. | reverse complement strand
GCATCGGACAAATGACTGCTCGGCACTTCACCCACCTGCTCCAGTCTATCCCTGTTTCGCAGCGCGACCAGCCCGACGCGTTGCTATGATCGTTCGAAACCATCGAGGAGTTGTTTCATGCCGCAGAATCCTTTGCTCGAACCGGTCAAGCTCGGTTCTATGGACTTGCCGAACCGCGTCGTCATGGCGCCCTTGACGCGCCAGCGTGCGTTGCAGCCGGGCAACGTGCCAGGCCCGCTCAGCGTGCCAACGCCGGCCTGATCATCAGTGAAGCGACGAAGGTGTGTCCCGAAGGGCAGGGCTATGCCTGGACGCCGGGCATTCAAGGCGCGAACGGCCATGCCACGTACTCTGGAAACTTTCACTTATTTGCTTGAGCCGCTCGATGGCAGGGGCCTGGGGTATGTGCACGTGAACAAGCCGGACTGGGCTGGCGGTACGTACGAAGGCTTCGATGAGCTGTATGCCAAGCTGCGAACCACTTACCGCGGCACGATGATCCATTGTGGCGGGCACACAGCCGAGTCGGCAGCCGAAACGATCGCCAGCGGACAGGCAGATCTGGTGGCCTTCGGCCGTGGCTATATCGCCAACCCGGACCTGGTGGCGCGGATCGAGACGGGAGCTGCTTGGAATGAGCTAGATGGCAGCACGTTGTACGGCGGTGGTGCGAAGGGCTACACCGATTACCCAACGATGCGCTGAGGGAAGGCACGCATAAAAAAAGCGGGCAATCGTTCAGATTGCCCGCCAGGTTCACGTTCCGCGCTCCGAGTTATGCGCTCGGGCCGTAGTCATAGCAATTGCCTTTACCCAGGTACTTCTCCAGCAGTTTCCACTGCCCCTTGTCAGTGCCGTCCTTGTGAGGCTCGACCGACAGGGTGTATTTGCCCCAGGCCCGGCCAGCGGCCCAATAGGTCACTGGTATGCAGTTCTTCTGCAGATATGCCAGCAGGTTATCCATGGCCTCCAGGTAGCGCGGGTCGTCCGGAATACCTGACTCGCCGATCTGTCCGCGCTTGCGGTTCTTCTTCAGCCAATTGACGAAAGGGGTTGCGCGCTTTACACCGACCATCGGATCGACTGTCAGATCTGAACTGTATTTCTGACCACTTGCATCGGAATCCAGATAGAGGTGGGCAGAGAACACCAGGTTGTCCATCGGGTCGTTCAACTTCAGCAGCTCGTTGCTGTGAGTCGCCCAGCGCGCTGCGCTAGACCAGGACATGCCTTCGATGTAGATAGGCCGCTGGCGGTCGTATTTGCGCACCCCGTCGATACCCTTCTGAGCCGCGACCAGCCAGGTCTTGTCCGCAGCGCCATAGGGTTCGTTCATGATGTCGTAGGCATACAGCGAGCTGCGACCCTGCCATCTCTTGGCGATTCGCTCCATCAGATTCTGGTAAGCCGAGTAAGGGACTTCGGCGCTGCCGATAATATTCTTGCGATACCGACCATAATTGTGGACATCCAGAATGATCGCCATGTTGGCTCTGGCCGCCTGGGTAAACATGGTGTCGATTAGGCCGGCATAAGTTGGGTCGAATTCGCCATTCAGTACCGGCTGAAGACGCTCCCACTTGATAGGAAAGCGGACACTTTTAATCCCTTTCATGCTCCACTTGTCAAAATCGCCTTCTTTCGGGAAAAAGTAGTGCGTATTGTGTTTTCCAGGCAACTCGCTGCTGGTAAACTCGGCGCCGGCGATGTTTATGCCGATAAGTTCGAGCATGCCCGTTCCAAGATTTGGATCGTTCTTGATGGAGTTTGCAGTTGATCCGGAATTGGAACTGCTACCGCTTCCGCTAGTCCCGGTGGTGGAACCTTGGGCGGGCAGTGGACTAGTCATGGTCGGCTGCGTCGGAGACTCGGTGATCAGCTGCAGCGGCTGCTCCTGAACGACGGTCTGGGTCGGCTGAGGCTCGCTGGTGCTGCTGCTTTCGCTGCCGCCACCACCGCCGCCACCGCCGCCACCGATGCACCCCTGTACGTTACCGATTACCAGGGCGAAGGCGACGATGGACAGCCAGCGCCTAGTAGAATTCCGAGTTTCCGCGGTCATGAGTTGTTCCTTTTTGTAGTGAATCGCAGCGGGGCAGGTACTAACGAACTCCTGCCAAAACGCTCCTGTGTTTGGTGATGTGAAGTGTGTGCAGGCGGGATATTAATTAAAAAAAATAAAAATAAAAGGAACTAAATAGGGTTTTTATTGTCGCTTCGGTTGGTTGGCGACGAGCGGTATCGGTTTATATAGTGTTTGATATTCAAACAATATCGTAGTGCCATTATGCACTTAGACAAACTTACGCGGTCAATAAGTTGTCACTTTTAAGTTTGATGTTGAATTTCGTCATTTAAATGACGCAGGGCTTTATTTCCCATATATTGGTAGTTGAAAGTTTGCATGAAGTTGCTCTGGGCGCCTCTGGTTTCACCTCACGATTGTCTGGCGGTTGCTGCCCACTCAGGCAGCAATTCTTTTGTCATCCATGGTGATGTAGCTGGCGGCGCTCGGGGAATGCGGTCACCCGTCGAAACAGTTCGCGTCAGCGTCCCTCGCACTGGCATAGTGGCGCCATGACTGTTGCCACCTTTCGTTTTTATGCCGGGCTCAACGCCTTCCTGTCTGCCGAGCGCCGCGGGCGCGCGTTCGGCACCTGCTGCGCCGAGCACGCGAACGTCAAGCACATGGTCGAAGCATTGGGCGTGCCGCATACAGAGGTCGCACTAGTGTTGGTCAACGGCGAGTCGGCCGGGCTCCATGAGCCCGTCCGTGACGGTGATCGCATTGCCGTGTATCCGAAGTTCGAAACGTTAGAGCTTGGCGCGCTGGCGCAAGTACCCGGACCACCGAAAGGCGCTCCGCGATTTGTCGCCGATTCGCATCTCGGTGCTCTGGCTCGTCTACTGCGTATGGCGGGGTTCGATACGCTGTACGACAACTGCTACGACGATGCGGCGCTTGCCGGACTGGCGAACCGTGAAGGTCGGATGCTGCTGACGCGCGATCGAGAATTGCTCAAGCATCGGGCAGTAGAGTTCGGGTGTTTCGTGCATGCGATCAAGCCGCAGGAGCAACTACGTGAGTTATATGATCGTTTGGACCTGGAACAACGCATGCGCCCGTTCAGCCTGTGTCTGAGCTGCAACGAACCCTTAAGGGCAATAGACAAGAACAAAGTGCTGGATCAGCTTCCCCAAGGCGTCAGGGAGAGACATGAACGGTTTCTGACGTGCAACTGCTGTCACCGGTTGTTCTGGGAGGGTACGCACTGGGAGCGCATGCGCCGGATGCTGGAGGGGCTTACGGTTCGGTCACGTATCGATGAGTGACCGATTCCGATCACTGTGAATCGTCAGGTTTGCGCAGGAGGGCGCCCAGCCCCTCAAAGGCCTTGTGCGTCGCCGATTTCGTCTTGGGCGTGGCGGTCGAGGATTCGGTGAAGTACTGCTGGTCGGTATAACGAGCGTGTTCGTTATCGTGACAGTACAGGCAGAGCAATTCCCAATTGGAGCCATCTTCCGGGTTGTTATCGTGGTTGTGGTCGCGATGATGTACCGTCAGTTCGCTCACCCGTTTGCCGCTGAATTCGCGAGCACAACGACCGCAAACCCAGGGGTACATCTTCAGAGCCTTTTCCCGATAGCCCGCTTCCCGGCCCCGCCCGTCGTGATTCGAAGACATGGTTCACCTCTGCGCAGTGATCTAATCCGAGTGTAGCGCTCAACCGCTTCCGGCTGCAGCCTTTCGGGTGCCGATCCAGATCGTATGCTTGGCGCCCCGGTTGCCATGGGCGTACACCCGAACCTGCTCTGTTTTGAAGCCGGCTTGCTGCAACCGTGAGGAAAACTTCTGGTCCATGCTTGCGGACCATACCGCCCGCACGCCACCCGGCCGCAGCGTTCTGGCGCAGAGGTTCAGGCCGTCCAGTGAATACAACCAGGTGTTGTTCTGATGGGTTAACCCTTCAGGGCCATTATCGATGTCGAGCATGATCGCATCGAAGCCTGAGGTATCAGTCTTGAGGACCGCTGCCACGTCGTCATTGATGATCTGGGTGCGACGATCCTGCAACGGATGTCCGGCCCTGGCCCCCAGCTCGCCGCGGTTCCATTCGATAACTCCTGGCACCAGTTCGGCCACGCTGACACTGGCGTCCGGCTGCAGATGCGCCAGTGCCGAGGCGAGCGTGAAGCCCATCCCCAGCCCACCGATCAGTACGCGTGCATTGGGTCGGGAAGCGATGCGCTTGCAAGGAATGGACCCCAGGGCATCTTCCGAGCCGTGCATTCGGGTGTTCATCAACTGCCCACCCTTGCCACTCTGAAGCTTGATGACGAAGTCCTCGCCATATTCGAACAGGCAGAGCGCTCCGCCGTCGTTGGGGATGAGAGCGGTATCTAGCAGAACGAAGCGTTTCATGGCTGGCCGAATCAGAGCAGGGCGCTAGAGTATGCCGAGAAACGGACGCTGAAACCATGCGCCTCGCTTAGCTCCGCCGCGGCGCTTCCTGATTCATCTCG
>CAYZFU010000258.1:0-4566 GCA_964477725.1 uncultured Halopseudomonas sp. | reverse complement strand
GCGAATTTCAGGAAGCGGGCGCCCTGGTTTTCGGGGTATCGAAGGACAGCCTGCGCACTCATGAAAACTTCAAGCAGAAGCAGGCGTTTCCGTTCGAGCTGATCAGCGACAGCGACGAGAGCCTATGTCGCCTGTTCGACGTGATTCGCATGAAGCAGATGTACGGCAAGCAGTACGAGGGGATAGAGCGCAGCACGTTCGTGATAGATGCTCAGGGTGTGCTGCGGCATGAATGGCGCAAGGTCAAGGTACCCGGTCATGTAGACCAGGTACTCGAGACGGTTCGCGCGCTACCCTGAACGGCCCTGCCCGGGGCGAGCTCAGCTGACTTCGATTTCCTCAGGAATCTGGATATCAGCATCCACGCCTCGTGGCCACGCATAAAGCACTGCCTTGAAGAGCGTGGCCAGGGGAATGGCGAAAAACACACCCCAGAAACCCCAAAGCCCGCCAAAGATAAGCACGGCAGCGATGATCGCTACAGGATGGAGATTCACCGCTTCCGAAAAGAGGATCGGCACCAGCACATTCCCGTCCAGCGCCTGAATCACCGCATACACGATCATCAGCACCATGAACTCGTTGCCCAACCCCCACTGGAAAAGTCCGATCAGTGCCACGGGAATGGTCGCTACGGTAGCGCCGATATAGGGCACCAGCACCGAAATTCCCACGATCACCGCGAGCAACGCAGCATAGTTGACCTTGAGAACCGCAAAACAGATGTAGCTCACGGCCCCGACTATGAGAATCTCAAGCACCTTTCCACGTATGTAATTGGCGATCTGCTGGTTCATCTCGGTGGCGATGTTGGTCATCAATCGCCGCTCGCGCGGCAGTCTCGCCTTGAGCCATTCGGATATCTGCTGGTTATCCATCAGGAAGAAGAACACCAGAATGGGTACCAGAATCAGATACACCAATATGGTCAGAAGCATGGGAACGCTAGCCAGGCTCTGCGATAGCAGCCATTGCCCGAACAAGCCGAGCTCCCCGCTCGCCGTCTGAATTACCCGTTCAACCTGATCCTCGGAGACGAACGTCGGATAACGCTCGGGTAGGTGCATGAGCAGCGCCCGCCATTCAATGAACATGCGTGGCAGTTCGTTGAACAGCGTGAACATCTGCTTCCAGACCAGCGGGATGATCACTCCGATCAGCGCCCCCAGCGCACCGAGAAACACCAGGAATACGATCCACACCGAAAGCTTGTGCGGGACATTCCACTGCCGTAGCCGGGAGACCAGGCCTTGCAGGAGATAGGCCAGGACCAGGCCGGTCAGGAGCGGTGCGATTCGATCGCCGAAACTGATGACGATGGCGAAACCGAGCAATAGCAGGACAGCGAGAACAACGGCTTCTTCGTCAGAGAAATATCGATGAATCCAGTTCTGAAAAATTCGTAGCATTTAGGATTTACGCAACCAGTAGTGATATTCGCCCGCTGCCTGCTCCGACCGAAGCAAGGCATGTCCGGATAGCTCGGAAAAACGCTGGAAGTCTCGCTCTGACCCGGCATCGGTCGCGCTGACCTTCAACACCTGACCAGCCTGCATCGCATTGAGCGCGAGCTTGGTCTTCAACAATGGCATCGGGCATGCCAGGCCGCGCGCATCGAGATACTCATCGACCGATGCAATTTCTGTTTCAACTACCATTTGCAGACTCCTGAAAGGTGCCTCAGTATAACCCTGCCGCTCTCGGGGCGGATATCCGTATCGCACAGGTCAAGACCCCATGCTAGGCAAGAAAGCCGTGCTCGCAGCCACGCTTAAGCTGCTTCTGCTACCTGCGCTGGTCACTGTGCCGTCGCCCGGGTTCGGCGCCGAGTCGGACCTGCCCTCGCTTGGCGACACCAGCTCATCGTTCATGTCGCAGGAGCAGGAATATCAGCTCGGCCGGGCCTGGCTGTCGATGCTGCGCGGCTCGGTGAAAACACTGGACGATCCGATACTGAAAGATTTCGTCGAGCAACGGGTATTGAAGCTTGCCGAGACCAGCCAACTGTCGGACAAGCGTCTGACCTTTGTAGCCATCGACAGTCCGCAACTGAATGCGTTCGCTGCTCCGGGCGGGGTGATTGGCGTCAACGGCGGCCTGTTTCTACATGCCCAGAGCGAGGCCGAATTTGCGTCGGTCATGGCGCATGAACTTGCGCACCTGTCGCAGCGACACTTCGCCCGCAATCTGGAAGCACAACAGCGCATGCGCATCCCGGTGATGACCGCGATGCTCGCCAGTGTCATCCTTGCCGCAGCGGGCGGCGGCGATGCCGGCTTCGCCGCGATGGCCTCGACCCAGGCTGCTGCAATCCAGGAACAACGCCGTTTCTCACGCCAAAATGAACAGGAAGCCGACCGTCTCGGCCTGCTCAATCTGCAGCAGGCAGGCTACGACCCGCAGGCCATGCCCGCGATGTTCGAGCGCCTGGCGCGCCTCAGCCAGTTCGACCGCAACCCCCCGGAGTTTCTGCTTACCCACCCGGTAAGCCAGACGCGGATCGCCGACTCGAAGAACCGCGCCGCACAGATCAATGCCGACGGCAAGCGCGACAGCGTCAGCTACCAGATGATCCGCGCCCGAGTGCAACTTCACTACGAACAGAGTCCCGGGCTCGCAGCACGCCGCTTCCGGACGTTACTCGACGAACATGCCGGCGATCATGCGGCGGCTCGCTACGGACTCGCGCTGGCATTGATTCGGGGCGGCCAGCTGGATGAAGCCGGCGAAACGCTGCAGCCGCTTCTGGTCGAGCGCAGTGAGGACATCACCGTCAATCTTGCACAGGTAGAGCTGGATGTGGCCCGTGGACGCTACGCTCCGGCACTCGAGCGCATCGATGAACAGCTCAGCGCCAACCCCGGGAACTACCCGTTACTCGAAGCCAAGGCAGATACGCTTATGCGCGCCCGGCAGTACGAACAATCACAAGCTGTTTACGACGCACTTGCGCTCCAGCGGCCGGAGGATGCCGATGTCTGGTACATGGTCGCTGAGGTGCGCGGTCTTGCCGGGGACATTCTCGGCGTACATACGGCACGGGCCGAATATTTCATGCTCGCTGGTGACCTTGACCAGGCCGCTCAACAGTTGGGACTCGCGGCTAAGCGTGCCGAAGGGGACTTCGTCAAAAGCTCAAGAATCGCTGCGCGCCAGGAAGAGCTGGCGCGCAAGCGAAAGCTACTGGAAAGCCTGTAAGCCGGCCCGCCAAAGCATCAGGCGTTGCCGGCTACCGCCAGGTTGGCATTGCGGGTAAAGGACAGCATCCGCTCCAACGGCTTGACCGCGCGCGGGATCAGCTCCGACGGAACGGTGATTTCGTCGGTACCCTGCTCCAGCGCCTGCAACACCCGCGGCAGAGTGTTCATTGCCATCCAGGGACAATGTGCGCAGCTGCGGCACGTCGCGCCGTTGCCGGCTGTAGGCGCCTCGATGAGTCGCCGATCCGGCGCAGCCTGCTGCATTTTGTAGAAGATTCCGCGATCGGTTGCCACGATAAACGTAGGATTGGGCAGCGTCTGTGTCGCCCGAATGAGCTGGCTGGTGGAGCCGACCACGTCCGCCAGTTCGACCACCGATGCTGGCGATTCCGGATGCACCAGTACCGCCGCATCGGGATACCCCTCCTTCAGGTCCAGCAGCGACTTGGCCTTGAACTCTTCGTGGACGATGCACGAGCCCTGCCACAGAAGCATGTCTGCACCGGTCTGCTTCTGAATATAGCCACCCAGATGCTGATCCGGCGCCCAAATGATCTTTTCGCCGCGGTCCATCAGATGCTCGACGATCCCCAGGGCGCAGCTCGAGGTGACGACCCAGTCGGCGCGAGCCTTCACTGCGGCCGAAGTGTTGGCATAAACCACGACGGTACGATCAGGGTGCTGGTCGCAAAATGCTGAAAACTCATCGATCGGACAGCCTATGTCCAGCGAGCAGGTCGCCTCCTGGGTTGGCATGAGGATGCGCTTTTCCGGACTGAGGATCTTGGCAGTCTCGCCCATGAAACGCACGCCAGCGACGATGAGCGTCGAGGCAGGATGGTCCCTGCCGAAGCGCGCCATTTCCAGCGAGTCGGACACGCACCCGCCGGTCTCCTCGGCCAGTGCCTGGATCATCGGATCAGTGTAATAGTGAGCGACAAGCACCGCGTCCCGCTCTTTGAGACGCGCGGCTATGCGGGCGCGGTAGTCGGCCTGCTCTGCTTCGCTCAGCACCGGCGGCTGTTTTGCCGCCAGATGGGCCTGTACAAGTACACGCTCGGGAATCTGAGACATTGATCGAACCATAGAGGGGGATGAGCACGCATTGTACCACGACGGACAGTGCGTCGATCGTTAGCTCCCGCTCTGGCGACAACCCACCGCGGATCCTGCATGAACTTACCTTCCGTCGGGCCAGTCAAGAGAGGTATGGCGAATCCATTCATATCGCAACGGACCCAAGGAGCCTGAGATGCTAAAGAACGTGCCTGGAGTGCTGTTTTCCCCCGCAACGGGATGGAGCCGGCTGCGCGATCACGCCGATGCGCACCCGTGGAGCTTCGTCCCGGTTCTGCTGTTGTTCAGC
>CAYZFU010000257.1:4328-4584 GCA_964477725.1 uncultured Halopseudomonas sp. | reverse complement strand
TCTAGCGCAACCAACCCACCGGCTGCAGCGCAGCCGTTCACAAGGAGCAGTCATGTCCAGCGTCACTCTCAAGGGCAACCCCATCAATGTAGCCGGCGCGCTTCCCGCGGTGGGCACACAGGCGCCAGACTTCACACTGGTAGCCAAGGATCTGTCCGATGTCAGCCTGTCCAGCCTGAGCGGCAAGCGCAAGATTCTCAACATCTTCCCGAGCGTCGATACACCTACCTGCGCCACGTCCGTTCGCCAGTTCAAC
>CAYZFU010000257.1:0-4310 GCA_964477725.1 uncultured Halopseudomonas sp. | reverse complement strand
GCGGTTCTGTGTATTTCCGCCGACCTGCCTTTCGCTCAGTCGCGCTTCTGCGGCGCCGAAGGACTCGACAACGTCATGACGCTCTCGACCATGCGCGGCCGTGATTTCCTGCGCAGTTATGGAGTAGAAATCGAGAACGGTCCGTTGGCCGGCGTTGCGGCGCGCGCCGTGGTCGTCATCGACGAGAACGACAAGGTCTTGCATAGCGAACTCGTTTCAGAGATCGCCAACGAACCCGATTACGACAAAGCGTTGTCGGCACTGAACTGAGTTAGACTCCCCGGGGCCAGGCTCACTGGCCCCATTTTCCGCTGCGACGCATGGCGCCCCAATTGTGCTTGCGCCGAGCGAACCACTGATACATGCCCCTGCATCGCCACAAAGTATTGAGCTGGCGATAGCCGAAGTTTTCCAGAACAGCCATGCCGAACAGCCTCAACACGTCGCGACGGCGGTTGTAGACGCGGAAAGACATGGTTTCCAGCAGCAACCCATTTACCGACAACAGAATTCCCATGCCGATCGCCACCAGCAGAAAGATGGCCAGCGCCGTATGTGATATCCAGCCCATGGCCAGCCCGACGAACATGAACAGGTAACCACCCAGCTCGATCAACGGGCCAAGCCATTCGAACACCGCCATGAAGGGCCAGGCCAACCAGCCGGGCGCGCCGCCGCGTGAGCTGAAGCAGAGGCGAGCATGAGCCGCCAGGCTTTCGGCGAGCCCTCGCTGCCAACGACTGCGCTGGCGACCGAGAGTCCCCAGATCCTCCGGAGCTTCGGTCCAGCAGATAGGGTCGGGCAGGTAACGAATGCGATAAGGAATGCGGTTCAGACGATGATGTCGATGCAGCCGGACCACCAGTTCCATGTCCTCGCCCACCGTGTCGCTGCGGTAGCCACCTACCTGCATGACCCGTTCACGATCGAACAAACCGAACGCGCCGGAAATGATGAGGACCGCATTCATTGGCGACCAGCCGAGCCGGCCAAATAAAAAGGCACGCAGGTACTCAACGATCTGAAACCGTGCGATCCAGTTCGTGGGCAGGCCGGCGCTGATCAGGAAACCGCCGCGTACGGTCGAGCCATTGGCAATACGGACCGTGCCTCCGGCAGCGACGGTGCGCGTATCTTCCATAAAGGGCTGCACGACACGCAGCAGGCTGTCACGCTGCAGGATCGAGTCGGCATCCACTCCGCAGAACAGACCATGGCGCGCGGCGTTGATCCCTGCGTTCAACGCGTCGGCCTTGCCGCCATTTTGCTTGTCGATGACTTTGAGGTTGGGGTAACGCCGCGAGCGGTAAATACCGACCACCGGTTTGTGTGGCACCGCCTGGCGCAGAGGTTCGGGATAAGCAATCAGGTCGAACTCCTCGCTCAGCACCGCCAGCGTGGCGTCCTTGGAGCCATCGTTGATGACCACCACTTCAAACTCGGGGTACTGCAGCTGCAACATAGAGCGTACGGACGTACGAATCGTGGCTTCTTCGTTGAACGCCGGCATAAGCACCGAGATGGGCGGTTCGACGCCAAGGTAGGGCGCTGCTTCGCCAATCTCGGCGTGCCGGCGGATATAGCCCAACAGGCTGATCATCGACAACAGGTTCAGGAGCAGATACATGCCGTTCAGCAGAAGGAAGTAGACGATGACCCCAACCTGAACCCACCAATGCCAGTCGGCGCTCATGCGCGGCGCTCCGCGATGACCCGACGCAGAGCATCCTTTCCGTACCGGTCCGGAAAGGTTTGCGCAAGCTCGAGCAGTTTCGTTTCGGTATATCCGGGCAGCGAGGCGACCGCATCAGCCGCGGCCTGGCGTACCCACCAGCTAGGGTCGGTCAGCATGCCGATCAGCCACTCGGCGCCGTCTGCATCCGCCTGGTGCCGGAAGGTCTGCACGGCTATCAACCGAACGTTGGCGTCAGCATGGCCGAACTGAGCCAATATACGTGACCGATCCCGAGGATCGTTGATTGCACCCAAACAGCGCAAAGCCGTCTGCAGCAGCTCAGCGGCAGCATCGCTGTCGAGCTGTAAACGGGCCCAGGGCCCGGTCAGCCGTGGTTCAGCGAGCGTCATCAGGCTGGCCAGGCGGAGCCGCTCCGTTTCGTCTGCTGTATACATCGTGGCCAGCAAGGGAGGCGTGACCGCCGCGGGCCCCGCGTAGTGACAAAGCGCAGCAAGGCGCGGCGACGCCCAGTCATGCCGCCGCAGCGCCATGGGAAGCACCAGCGCCATGGCGCGATTCGCGTCGATGGCGGCGAGCGTCTGTGCTGCCGACAGCGACAATACTGCGTTTCGATGGGCGACCAGCTCGGCGATCGCATCCCAGTGACGTAACCTGCCGAAATAGCGCAAACAGGTGAGCGCAATCAGTCTCTTGCGTACGCCCCCTCGCAAGAGTCCAAGGACATAGGGCTCCATGCCGAGCGCGCCGAGTGAAAGATTCATGCGCTCTCGCGCCGGACCCCGCAGCTGCTGCTGCAATCGGTTCCACTGAAGCACCCACCACAAGCGGTCGCGCCTGGACAGGCGGGGAGGCGGGGACGGCAAATCATCCGTGACGCTGCACAAGGCAAGAAAAGGCCGCCAGGTATCGTTGAACGACTTGCGCCGCAGGGCTCGCCGGTTTCCCAGCTCCGATAGCGCAATCACTTGCAACATGACCGTCACCGTGATCAGCGCCAACACGATGGCTGAGTAGACCGCCATTCGCAGCATGGGCTCGGAGGGTATCCAGTTGCGCCACGAATCGACAAGATCGCTCTGACACAGCCAGGCCGGACAAGTCAGGGTCAGGTCAAAAGGCATGCCGCAGCCCGATCTGCAGCCAGCGACGGGTGTAATAGTCACCTTGTTCGTGATGCCCAATTTCCCAGGAGATCGCCCAGTCGGACTCGAACCAGTGGCGACCTTGCAGCCCGATCGCGCGAACGCTGCTGGTAAACAGTTGCGAACCTTCGACCGCTTCCTCTTCACCGGTCGTCAGGCGCAGGCCTGCGTAACTCAGCCCAGCGTAGTAATAGTCGAGCGAAACGTTGTGACCAACGGGTGTCCCTGCGTTGGATACGTCGCTCACGTTCGCCGTGTAGCTTGCCCGCCAGGCGTCCCAGTAACGTTCGCCCGTCAGGGCGAGACGGTCGACGTGATTGGTCGCATATTCTGTCCGACGGAGGCTTGCCGCAGCGAGAAACCCCTTCGCAAGACTGCGCTGAAACCGCACATCGGCGTACCAGTCGGGTAGAAAAAACGGAGAAAACTGATAGCCGATCTCCGGCTGCAGACTCCAGTTCTGATCCAGCGCGAAGACCGCACCGGCTTCGAGTCCCTCGTCCCATTCGCCGAAACGCTGCTCGCGAAGCAGTGCACCGTACCAGGCGATCCCCTCGGCCTGGGTGGAGAAATAATCCAGGCGTTGCCGGCGCCAATCGTCGAATCCGTTATCCAGCCAGTCCTGACGTACGGATAGCTCCAGTTCATGGCGACGATCAGCCGAACGCTGGGGCAAGGTGATGCGATTGGTCGGCGCGCTGAGAGCCAGTCGGGCCTGACGGATAGCGTTGTCGATCTCAGGGTAGTCCGGCGCGACGGACGAAGCCTCCTGCAAGGTGGCGATGGCAGCATGGACCTGCCCGTCCCACAGCTGCGCCTGGCCCAGAGCCAACAGATAATCGGCATTGCCCGGCGCTTCGCTTGATAACTGCTTTAACAGTGGCACGGCCGTTGCGGTTTCGCCCTGCCAGGCCAGCACGCGAGCAAGCAGGAAGCGCGCTTCGCGATCATCTGGCCGGGAACGCAAATGCTCTTCGAGCGTCACTCGGGCGGCGCCCAGGTCGCCGGCATCCACCTGGGTCTGCGCCTGTTGCTCGCTGGCAAGGGCTGCTCCGGCCAGCGTGAAAATCAGCAGTAGGGGTAGGGTAGAGCGGTATCTCAACGGGGCCTCCGGATTAGCCGCTTGATGCGAGCGAGCAGTTCTTCGGGCTGAAACGGCTTGGTGACATAATCATCAGCACCCAACTCAAGTGCCTTGACAATATCGGCCTCGCGCGCTTTCGCAGTCAGCATGAGTACTGGCAGGCTTTGCCAGCCAGGCGTGCTACGCAGCCGCTGAATGATCTCGATGCCGTCATGGTAGGGCAGCATGATATCCATCAGCACCAGATCGGGCGGAGCTGATTGTGCCAGGTAATCCATGGCCTGCCGGCCATCGGCGACATGCTCAACCGCGTACTGCTGGCGCTCGAGCATGAAGCGGATCAGAAAAGCGATGTCTTCCTCATCCTCGATGACGAGGATGGTCGGAT
>CAYZFU010000256.1:2103-4597 GCA_964477725.1 uncultured Halopseudomonas sp. | reverse complement strand
CGTTTTACCCAGACATAAAAAAGGCCAGCTTAGCACTGACCTTTTGCGTTGCGCGATTCAGCGCTCGAGATACTGCAGCTTGTCCGGGACGCCGTCCCATTCTTCGGCGTCGGGCAACGCGTCTTTCTTCTCGGTGATATTCGGCCACACATCGGCGAGCTCGGCGTTGAGCGCGGTGAATTCCTGCTGGTCCTCTGGCACCTCGTCTTCGGAAAAGATCGCGTTGGCCGGGCACTCGGGCTCGCAAAGCGCGCAGTCGAGGAAGTTCGGACCTTCGTAGAAGCAATCGACAGGACAGACCTCAACGCAATCGGTGTACTTGCACTTGATGCAGTTGTCGGTAACAACAAAAGTCATGGTGGGGGCTCCATCGGAATCAGGCGTGACGCAAATGTGGCGCGTAGTCTATCAGCTTTTACTGGGCGGTACAGCGCATGGCAGGGGCTTTTCGGACCACTGCCGAGATGGCGGCGCGTTTAATGAAAATCAATATCATTTGCTCGCCGTTCACAGCATTTGGTCCTTCCATTTGTACAGCAGGTCCAGTGCCTGACGCGGGCTCAGGTCGTCCGGTTTCAGCCGTTGCAGTTCGTCCACCAAGGGGTGTGTCGCACTGGCAAAAAGATCTACCTGCATCGGCTGGTTCGCCGAACCGACGCTCGCCGCCTGCTGGGAAAGACTCTGCCGTTCCAGGTTCGACAGGTGTTCGCGGGCCCGCTCGATAACCGGGCGCGGCACGCCGGCTAGCTGAGCTACCTGCAATCCATAGCTCTGGCTCGCCGGGCCGGCCAGCACCGTGTGCAGAAACACGATGCGGTCGTTGTGCTCGGTTGCGTTGAGATGAACGTTGGCCACGCCCGGGTCGGTCTCGGCCAGCCCGGTCAGTTCGAAATAATGGGTGGCGAAGAGCGTGAACGCGCGCACTCGCGCCAGGTATTCCGCGGCGGACCAGGCCAGCGAGAGCCCGTCGAAGGTACTGGTACCGCGTCCGACTTCGTCCATGAGCACCAGGCTCGCCGCGGTCGCGTTGTGCAGAATGTTGGCCGTCTCGCTCATTTCGACCATGAAGGTCGAACGACCGCCCGCCAGGTCGTCGCTCGAGCCGATCCGTGTGAAAATGCGATCCATGAGGGACAGCTCGACCTGCCCGGCGGGAACGTAAGCGCCGATATGCGCCAGCAGCACGATGAGTGCTGTCTGGCGCATGTAGGTCGACTTGCCGCCCATGTTGGGGCCGGTGATGACGAGCATGCGAATGTCTGCGTCCAGGCACACCCCGTTAGCTACGAATGGTCCGTCGAGCACCTGCTCAACCACCGGATGACGCCCCTGGTGAATGATCAACTGGCTGTTTTCGACGAACTGAGGACGGCAGTAGTCCAGGTTCCCGGCTCGCTCGGCCAGGTTGGTCAGCACATCCAGTTCGGCGAGGCTTGCGGCGGTTTCCTGCAGCCTGGAAAGGTCGACATTAAGCCTGTCGAGCAACTCGTCATATAGCAGTTTTTCGCGCGCCAGCGCCCGGCTGCGTGCCGACAACGCCTTGTCTTCGAAGGTCTTGAGCTCCGGGGTTATGAAGCGCTCCGCACCCTTGAGCGTCTGCCGACGAATATAGTCGGCCGGCGCTTGCTCAGCTTGGCCCCGCGAAAGCTCGATGAAGTAGCCGTGCACACGGTTATAACCGACCTTGAGTGTGCTCAGGCCGGTTCGGTCGCGTTCACGAACTTCAAGATCGAGCAAGTACTGGCCGGCGTTCTCGCTGATGTTCTGTAGCTCGTCCAGCTCGGCGTCATAACCGGGCGCAATGACTCCGCCGTCGCGAATCACCGCTGGCGGGTTATCGACTACCGCGCGTTGCAGCAGCTCGGCAAGTTCGGGATATGTAGCGATGCTCGCAGCCAGTTGCCCGATATGCGGGGACTGGAGGTCGCTCAGGGCCTCCTGCAAGCCGGGCAGGGCACCCAGGGCATCACGCAGGCGCGCCAGATCGCGTGGGCGCGCCGAACGCAGTGCGACTCGCGCGAGAATGCGCTCGATGTCACCGATGCCCTTGAGCAATGGGTGGATGTCTTCGTGACGATGCTGGTCGAGCAGGGCGGCAATGCTTTCCTGTCGAGCCTGCAGGGTAGCCATGTCGCGTAGCGGCCGGTTCAGCCAACGGGCGAGCAGACGGCTACCCATGGCTGTGGCGGTATGGTCCAGCACGTCCAGCAGAGTGTTCTCGCGGCCACCGCCCAGATTGCAGTCGATCTCCAGATTGCGCCGGCTGGCGCTGTCGATTACAACGCTGTCTTCGAAGCGCTCCTGGACCAGTCCACGCAGGTGCGGGAGCGCAGTGCGCTGGGTTTCCTTGGCATAACTGAGCAGGGCACCGGCAGCAGCGAGGCCGAGTGTCAGGTCGGCACAGCCGAAACCGACCAGATCCTTGGTGCCGAACTGCTGCGTGAGGCTCTTGAAAGCACTGTCCTGATCGAATTCCCAGGGCGCCCGGCGCCGC
>CAYZFU010000256.1:0-2093 GCA_964477725.1 uncultured Halopseudomonas sp. | reverse complement strand
AGGGCGTGATCGAGGTGCGCCAGCAGCTCGTCTCGGCTCGCCGCCGCTCGATCGGGGTGTCGGTTTCCCAGTCATCGGGAATAAGCAATTCGGCGGGCGCGAGACGCTCCAGTTCGCCGAGGAGTGTTTCCCAGCCGGCGAACTCGGTAGCGACGAAGCGGCCGCTGTTGATATCCAGCGTGGCCAGGCCGAATTGCCGCTCACCGCCCACCAGCGCCGCCAGCAGATTGTCCCGGCGCTCGTCGAGCAGAGCCTCGTCGCTGACGGTTCCGGGGGTCAGGATGCGAACTACCTGTCGCTCGACTGGTCCCTTGCTGGTAGCCGGATCGCCGATCTGCTCGCAGATCACTACCGATTCTCCCAGCTTGACCAGGCGAGCCAGGTACCCCTCGGCGGCATGGAAGGGGATGCCGGCCATGGGAATCGGTTGCCCGCCAGACTGCCCACGCGCAGTCAGCGTAATATCCAGCAGCCGGGCGGCTTTCTTCGCATCGTCGTAAAACAACTCGTAAAAATCGCCCATGCGATAGAACAGCAACTGATCAGGATGGTGCTGTTTGATGCTGAAATATTGCTGCATCATTGGCGTGTGGCTGGCGGATTTCTCGGCGCGGCTCATGACATTCTCTGATCGGTGGAAGTGCGGTGTGCGGAGGACGGCCTAGTCTACGCAAAGCCGCCTTCGCTTTTAAGCGCAAAATGAGAGGTGCAACAACGATGTCCCAATACGATCCCTTGATCGATTCGGTCGCTGCGCGACTGGGCAATGGCTTGCGCCGGTTGGGGATGACGGTCACCGCTGCCGAATCCTGCACCGGCGGTGGGATAGCTGAAGCCATCACCCGGGTGAGCGGCAGTTCCGGCTGGTTCGAAACCGGCTTCGTCACTTATGCCAACAGCAGCAAGGTGCGCTGGCTGGGCGTGAGCGAAGAAGACCTGGTCAACCATGGCGCGGTCAGCGAACAGGTGGTGCGGGCAATGGCGCAGGGCGCTCTGGACGCGGCTGATGCCGACCTCGCGGTTGCCGTCAGCGGCGTTGCCGGCCCCGAAGGCGGTACGCCGGAAAAGCCGGTGGGCACAGTGTGGTTTGCCTGGGCGATTCGCGGGCGTGGAGTATTTGCCCAGTGCAAAAGGTTGCAGGGTAGTCGCAAGGAGGTGCGCGCTCATACCGTATTGAAAGCTCTGGAAGGCCTGGTGATCGAGGTCGAACGGACGCTGGCGGCACGCTCGTCGTAACGCACCGAAAAGGGGGTAGGCGAGGAAAAGGTTCTGTGGAATAATACTGACCAAATATACAGTAGTTCCCGGGCGCTAGGCTCCCGCCACTTCCAAGAGGATGCACAATGGACGACAACAAAAAGAAGGCGCTTTCAGCGGCTTTGAGTCAGATTGAACGTCAGTTTGGCAAGGGCGCGGTGATGCGCATGGGCGATCAGGAGCGTATGGCGATCCCGTCCATTTCCACCGGTTCGCTCGGGCTGGACATAGCTCTGGGTCTTGGCGGCCTGCCCAAAGGTCGTATCGTCGAGATCTACGGTCCGGAATCGTCAGGCAAGACCACACTTACCCTGTCGGTCATCGCCCAGGCGCAGAAAAAGGGTGCCACCTGCGCCTTCGTTGACGCCGAGCATGCGCTCGATCCGGAATACGCCGCCAAGCTGGGTGTGAATGTCGATGACCTGCTGGTATCCCAGCCGGATACCGGCGAACAGGCGCTGGAAATCACCGATATGCTGGTGCGCTCCAATGCCGTTGACGTGATCATCGTCGACTCGGTTGCCGCGCTGGTGCCCAAGGCCGAGCTCGAAGGCGAGATGGGCGATCACCACGTTGGTGTGCAGGCCCGCTTGATGTCGCAGGCACTGCGCAAAATCACCGGTAACATCAAGAATGCCAACTGCCTGGTGATTTTCATCAACCAGATCCGTATGAAGATCGGTGTGATGTTCGGCAATCCCGAAACCACCACTGGCGGTAACGCATTGAAGTTCTACTCCTCGGTTCGCCTCGATATCCGCCGTACCGGCGCGGTCAAGGACGGCGACGAAGTAGTAGGTAGCGAAACACGGGTCAAGGTGGTGAAGAACAAGGTC
>CAYZFU010000255.1:0-4599 GCA_964477725.1 uncultured Halopseudomonas sp. | reverse complement strand
ATCCGTCCATATCGACAGTCAGACCCTGCTCCCTGGCGTAATCTGCGGTTAGATCCGCGGGGAACCCATAGGTGTCGTAGAGCCGGAAGGTAAGTTCCCCGGGGATCACCCGCCCGGAGAGGTTGTCGATCTCCTGCTCGAGGATGCGAATTCCCTGCTCAAGGGTGTCAGCGAACCGCTCCCCTTCCAGTTTCAGTGTCTGTTCGACCCGGGCCTGATCGGCTGCCTGCCGTCGCAGGAGCTACTCGACGAATGGAACAAGCGCGAGCAGGCGCTGATCGACACTGATCCGGATCGCGTTCCCGGCCTGGCCAACCCGCCTTATGCTCCCACCGCTCACGTCGGGCGTGCTAGCGGTGAGGTAGCCAACAAGATCGCGGCAGAAGGTGCCCGCACCGTTCCGCCGCGCGAGCATGGCGGCAACTGCGATATCAAGGACCTGACCAAGGGTTCACGGGTGTTCTTCCCGGTGTATGTCAAAGGCGGCGGGCTGTCGATGGGTGACCTGCACTTCTCCCAGGGCGACGGCGAAATCACCTTCTGCGGCGCCATCGAGATGGCCGGCTGGATTCATATCAAGGTCAACCTGATCAAGGACGGCGTCAAGAAATACGGCGTGAAGAACCCGATCTTCCAGCCCAGCGATCTAAGCCCGAGTTACAAGAAGCACCTGATCTTCGAAGGTATCTCGGTCGACGAAAACGGCAAGCAGCATTATCTGGACGCGCACGTCGCCTACCGCCAGGCGTGCCTGAACGCCATCGAGTATCTGAAGAAGTTTGGCTACAGCGGTGCACAGGCCTATTCGATCCTCGGCACCGCCCCGGTGCAGGGTCATATCAGCGGCATCGTGGATGTGCCCAACGTTTGCGCAACGGTGTGGATTCCCACCGAAATCTTCGATTTCGACATCCAGCCCAACGCCGAGGGACCGACAATCATGGTCAGCGGCGATGAGGTTCCCACTGCTACGTGGAACAAGTAAGGCGTATACCGGCCGGCCGCTCCAGTTCGGAGCAGCCGGCATCAACCTGTCGCACCACCAGGGAGCACCTTGATGCCTGTCTACGATTTTGATTGCCCCGATTGCGGCGCGTTCGAAGCACTCTTGCCCAGCGCCGAGCGCAACCTGCCACGCAACTGCCCGGTCTGTGCACAGCCCATGCAACGGCTGGTTTCCGCTCCGCGGCTGCAGGTAATGAACAGCCAGCAACGCACTGCTCACGAGACCAACGAGCGTAGCGCACACGCCCCCAAGGTCAGCCACGGGCACAGTTGTTGCAGCTCCAGCAGCTGTAGCCATAAACCCCGAGCCGATGGGCAGGCGCCTGCGCTCAAGCAACAAACCGGCCCACGCCGTCCCTGGATGATCAGCCACTAAGCGCTGCGCAGACGGTACGGGGCCACACACCCTGCGTACCGGAGACTGCACAGCATGACGATTTCCCTCCCGGAACGGATGTCCCAGCAGATGAAGCGCGAACTGGTCGTAATTCTGGAAATGGCCAAGCTGATGGAAAAGCCCCTCGATGCGCCGCGCACGATTCAGGGGCTGCTCCGCCTGCTATCCCAACTGTATGGTCTGAACTGCGGCCGGGTCAGTTTGCCCGACGCCGCGACCAGCACCCTTCAGGTTCGCTATTCCTACGGACTGTCCCCGGAAGACCTGAAGGCCGGGCGCTTCAACCTGAACTTCAATGAGGGCGTGACCGGCTATGTAATGCGCACCGGCTCGATCGGCCTGGTGCCGGACGTGGACAAGGAACCCCTGTTCATCCACCGCATTACCGAGCTGTCGCACCACAGCGGTGGGCGCTTGGCGTTCATCGCCGTGCCTATTCTGGAAAGCGGCACACCGATCGGCGTGTTATCGGTACAGCGTGAGGGTTTACACGAGCGTCCGTTCGACAACGACATCAGCCTGCTGCGCGTCGCCGCTGCGATGGTTGGCCAACTGCTACGCATCCACAAATTCGTCGTCGAACAGACGGCACATCTGGTCAAGGAAAACCAGAACCTGCGCCATAGCATCGCGGTAGAGGGCATGCTCAAGCAAAGCCTGGCGCACGGCATTCTGGGCACCAGCCAGGCATTGATGGATGCGGTGCGCTCGGCCATTCAGGTTGCGCGAAGCGACGCACCGGTGATGCTGCTGGGCGAATCGGGTACCGGCAAGGAAAAATTCGCGCGAATGACGCACCAGCAGAGCGATCGACGCGAGAAGCCATTCATTTGCATCAACTGCGCAGCGATTCCAGCCGAGCTGCTTGAGTCCGAGTTGTTCGGTCATGTGAAAGGTGCGTTCACCGGGGCCTCGCAAAGCAAGCAGGGCAAGATCATCCAGGCCGATGGCGGCACGCTGTTCCTCGATGAGATCGGCGATATGCCGTTGGCGCTGCAATCAAAACTGCTGCGCGTATTGCAAGAGAAGAAGGTCGACCCGATCGGCAGCATGCAGCCAGTGTCGGTTGACTTCAGGGTGATCACGGCGACCCACGTCAACCTGCAGGAATCGGTCAACAAGGGCAGCTTCCGCCTCGATCTGTTTTATCGGCTGCACGTGGTACCCGTGCACCTACCGCCGCTGCGCGAACGCCAGGAAGACATCAAGCAGTTGGCGCTGCACTTTCTCAACGAACTCAATCATCACTACGAGCGCAACTGGAGCCTGGCCGGGGACGCTTTCGGAGTACTCGAGCACTTCGACTGGCCGGGCAACATCCGCCAGTTGCAGAACGTACTCGAGCGCACCGCGCTGACCAGCGACCAGGACCTGATCAGTGCCGAGAAACTACGTCAGAGTCTGGCCTCGGAGAGTTCAATTCATATACCCCAGCGGCACGTGCCGGCTGCTGCAACAGCGCCAGCCACCGTTGATGTCACCGTCAGCGCCGGCGCGGACAACCGGCCATATGGCCGCTCGTACAACTGGGTGCAGGAAGACGAGGCCGAGACTATCCGCGCCATGCTCGCTCTGACCAACAACAACCAGTCGGAGGCTGCACGACGTCTGAATATCAGCCTTCGACAACTGCGCTATCGGGTCGACAAGCTGGGCATTGAGCGCCCACGGCCCTGACAAACCCCAACCCCATACGGAGAAAAGCCATGCGTCATGGTGATATTTCAAGCAGTCCCGATACCGTTGGTGTCGCCGTCGTCAACTATAAGATGCCTCGCCTGCATACCCGCGACGAGGTACTTGAAAACGCGCACAAGATCGCCGACATGATCATCGGCATGAAACAGGGCCTGCCCGGCATGGATCTGGTGGTGTTCCCCGAATACAGCACCATGGGCATCATGTACGACAACGACGAAATGATGGCCACCGCCACCACCATTCCCGGTGACGAGACGCGCATCTTCAGCGAAGCCTGCAAACAGGCGAAAACCTGGGGCATCTTTTCGCTGACCGGTGAACAGCATGAAGAGCATCCACACAAGGCGCCCTACAACACGCTTATTCTGATCAACGACGAGGGCGAGATCGTCCAGAAATACCGCAAGTGCATTCCGTGGTGTCCGATCGAGGGCTGGTATCCGGGCGACCGTACCTACGTCACCGAAGGCCCCAAGGGCATGAAGATCAGCCTTATCATCTGTGACGACGGCAACTATCCGGAGATCTGGCGCGACTGTGCGATGAAGGGCGCCGAACTGATCGTGCGCTGCCAGGGCTACATGTACCCGGCCAAGGAGCAGCAGGTGCTGATGTCCAAGACCATGGCCTGGGCCAATAATTGCTACGTGGCGGTGGCCAACGCGGCCGGTTTTGACGGCGTGTATTCCTACTTCGGCCATTCGGCGATTATCGGTTTCGATGGCCGCACACTGGGCGAATGCGGTGAAGAGGAAATGGGCATCCAGTATGCGCAGCTGTCCCTATCGCAGATCCGCGATGCGCGGGCCAACGACCAGTCGCAAAATCACCTGTTCAAGCTGCTGCACCGCGGCTACACCGGCATGTACAACTCCGGCGATGGCGACCGGGGCGTGGCGGACTGCCCGTTCGACTTCTATCGCACCTGGGTGCTGGATGCCGAGAAAGCGCGCGACGACGTCGAGAAGATGACCCGCAGCACCGTCGGTGTCGCCGACTGTCCGGTCGGCGAGCTGCCCCATCCCGGCCGCGACCGCGAAGCCGGAGCCTGAGCAGTGTCGGGGCGGCCCTCGCGGACGCCCCGTTTTTCATGCTCGCAAGCTGACAAGGATCAATCCCATGCCCTTTATCAACGAGGTGCTGGAGCATAATCAACGCACCAGCGGCGCCACCGCGCCCAAGCGTACCTCACGCTTTCGTTTTGACCCCGATCAGGTCATGGCACTGCTGCGCTCACGCATCGTTGGTCAGGATGCTGCGCTGGATGCCATCGCGGCCAGCCTGACGGTGATCAAGGCCGAACTCGGCGACCCGCGCAAACCGCTCGCAGTGATTCTGCTTATGGGACCAACCGGCGTCGGCAAGACCGAAACCGTTCGCCTGCTGACCGAAGCAATCCACGGCAAGGCCGATGCGCTGTGCCGCATCGACATGAATACCCTGGCGCAGGAACATTACGCCGCGTCCCTGACCGGAGCGCCGCCCGGCTACGTCGG
>CAYZFU010000254.1:4371-4638 GCA_964477725.1 uncultured Halopseudomonas sp. | reverse complement strand
GCGTGATCGAAATTCAGGGCGATCAGGTCGAGCTGCTGTGCCAGTGGTTGGGTGAGAAGGGCTTCAAGGCCAAGCGATCAGGCGGCTGATAGCGTTGCATCTGACGACTCTGGCGGCAGACTGGAAGTCGCCCGCCATCCAGCGCCAGGTCTGGGCGCTCGCCGTGCCGATGATCCTGTCGAATATCAGCGTGCCCCTTGTCGGTCTGGTCGACACAGCGGTGATCGGCCATATGGATGCCGCCTACCATCTCGGAGGGGTAGCAGT
>CAYZFU010000254.1:2633-4346 GCA_964477725.1 uncultured Halopseudomonas sp. | reverse complement strand
CCACCGGCTTTCTTCGCATGGGTACTACAGGCTTCGTCGCCCAGGCGTGGGGGCGACGCGACGGGGACGCCTTGCGACTGCTGCTGGGACAGCTGCTCTGGTTGGCGCTGCTGCTGTCATGCGCTGTCTGGCTGTTGCAGGACCCGCTCTTTTCGCTCGGCCTGCATTTTGTCGATGCCAGCCCGGAGCTGATCGGCGAGGCGCAGCGCTATGTACAGATTCGGCTGTTCAGTCTCCCTGCAGCGCTGGCCAACTTCGTGCTGATCGGCTGGTTTATCGGCGCCGGGGTGGGGCGAGCCCCCATGTTCCTGCTGCTCGCGGTAAACCTGACCAACGTTGTGCTCGACGTGGTGCTGGTGGTCGGCCTGGATATGGGCGTGGCGGGTGCGGCCTGGGCAACCGTGGCGGGAGACTATTGCGGTCTGCTGCTCGGCCTATCGCTGTTGCGGCCTTTGCTGGCGCAGGCGCCTGGTCGGCTTGACTGGCGTGCCGCCTTGCGACTGCGTGGGGCGGCGCCGCTGATGCAGGTCAACCGCGACATCCTCATTCGCACCCTGGCGCTGGAAACCGTGTTCTATCTGCTCGTGGTCCAGGGCTCGCAGTATGGCGATGCGGTGATCGCAGCCAACGCGGTTCTACTCAATTTCCTTCTGCTTACCTCGCACGGGCTCGATGGGCTTGCCCATGCGGTGGAGGGGTTGGGCGGCAACGCCATTGGTGCGCGCGATCGCGATAGGCTGCGGCGGGTACTGGTTATATCCACGGGCTGGTCGGTTCTCCTTAGCCTGGCATTTGTAACTGTTTTTACGGTGTTTGGCCGGCACATTGTGTGGTTGCTGACCGATATCGAGGCTGTGCGCCAGACGGCAGAGACTTATCTGCCGTGGATGGCCTGGATGCCGCTTGTAGCGGTTTGGGGCTATTTACTCGATGGGCTGTTCATCGGCGCGACCCGCGCGCGTGCGATGCGCAATGCCATGCTGAGCTCGGTCGTTCTTGTCTACGTGCCAGCAGCCTGGTTGCTTTGGGGTGCCGGTAACCACGCGTTGTGGCTTGGCTTCCATCTGTTCATGCTAGCCCGGGGGGTGACGCTGGGCGGCTGGTTTGTCTGGCTCTGGCGCAAAGACAGATGGGTTGCGGCGCCGGCTTAGTCGGCCATCGGCACCAGCCACCAGTGCAGATAGCGGCCCAGATGGCGATACGCGGGATGGGTGCTGTATAGCAATTCGCGTTCGATGACCTCGTCGACAGGAGCCTGTGACTTGAACGGTTCGTGCATGTAGTCGTGGAACACGCGGATTCCGGTCTCGGTCTTGAGTTCAAGGCCCGCGTCGGCGGCCCAGCTGGCGACGTCACGCGGATCGAGCGGCTGCTGGGGCGTGAGGCTGCGGCGTCCTTCGCCGGCGAGCTGGTTGCGCTCGATCTTGCGGAACTGACCCTTGATCAGATTCTTGTAGATAAGTGCGTCGCGGTTGTAGAAAGCCAGCGAGATGGCGCCGCCATCGCTGATCAGGCTGCGCAAACAGCGGAGCGCCTCGGCCGGGTCGGCGAGCCATTCGAGTACGGCGTGACAGATCACCAGGTCGTACGTCTCGCCCCGGGCCGGCAGCGTTTGCAGCGATGCCTGAATGAAACAGGGCGGACGCTCCAATGCGTGCTGGGCCAGCCGCGCACGGGCATGCTCGAGCATTTCCTGTGATGGGTCTGTTACGG
>CAYZFU010000254.1:0-2623 GCA_964477725.1 uncultured Halopseudomonas sp. | reverse complement strand
CAGCCATTCGCTCATATGGCCCAACCCCGCACCGGCATCTAGCACGCGCAGGGCGCTTTGCTCTTGCTGGACAGACGGCAGCCACTCACGCAGGTCCCGGGTCAGTACGGCCAGGCGCACGGCACCTTTGGGGCTGTCGTAGATCTTGCGTGCGAAATGCGCGCCGAGCTGGTCGAAATGACGGTCCATGCGAGCCTCCATGATCCGCAAAGGGACGGTGAGCGAAGCGTACCCGAAAAAAGCGACGGGCATAAAAAAAGCCAGCTTGTGGCCGGCTTTTCAACGGGGCGAGACGCTTATTTTTGGTAAGCGTCTACTGCCTTAACGATTTCCGCCCGGGCTTCTTCAGCGCTGCCCCAGCGGTCGATCTTCACCCACTTGCCAGCTTCGAGATCCTTGTAGTTCTCGAAGAAGTGCTGGATTTGCTGAATCAGCAGCTCGGGCAGATCGGTGTATTCCTTGATGTCGCGGTATAGCACGGTCAGCTTGTCGTGTGGCACAGCGATGAGCTTGGCATCTCCGCCGCCATCGTCAGTCATATGCAGCACACCTACCGGGCGAGCGCGGATCACGGCGCCGGGCGTTACCGGATGCGGCGTGACAACCAGGACGTCGAGCGGGTCGCCATCGTCTGCCAGCGTGTTCGGGATGTAGCCATAGTTGGCCGGATAGAACATCGGCGTGGCCATGAAGCGGTCAACGAACAGAGCGCTGCTGTCCTTGTCGATCTCGTACTTGATCGGCGCGTGATTGGCCGGGATCTCGATGGCGACATAGATGTCGTTGGGTACGTCTTTGCCTGCGGGGATCTGGTCGTAGCTCATGTTTTACCTGATTCGGGCATCTGGAAGGGTTTACTGAACAACCGTCTGACCGGCGAGCGCGGCGAGAGTTCTTCACTAAGCCCTCGAAAGCTGGGCGAGATTATAGGTGTTAACGGGGCAGATACCAAGCGATTCGGAATAGAACCATGGTCTTACTGGCGAAACGGTAATAACGCTATTCGGCTGCCGCTTGGCCATGGAAAAGCCGCCCGGTGGGGCGGCTTCGGACGATCAGCGTCGCATCAGACCTGGAACGAGTCGAGTTTGCGTCCGACCGAGATCTTTCTCAGCCGCACGTAGTCGGGCATGCCGTTCCTGAACGGAGGCACGTCCTCGCCCTGGATCAGCGGCGACAGGTAACGACGGCAGGCGTCGGTGATGTGGAATCCGTCTTCGGTGATGAATTCGCGCGGCATGAATTTCTCCACGTTCGCCACGTCCTTCAACGGTGCTTCGATGATGTCCCAGCGATACGGCTGGTCTTCCAGACGGCGAATCGCCGGCATGATCGCGTTCTTGCCTTCCAGTGCAATGCGCACGGCCGCCTGGCCCAATGCGTACGCCTGTTCGACGTCGACCTTCGAAGCGATATGACGCGCAGCGCGCTGCAGGTAATCGGCGACCGCCCAGTGGTATTTGTAACCGAGCTCGTCCTTCACCAGCTTGGCGATGGTCGGCGCGACGCCGCCGAGCTGGGCGTGGCCGAACGCGTCGGTAAGACCTGACTCGGAGAGGAATTTACCGTCGGGATTCTTGATGCCTTCGGAAACACCAATCACGCAGTAGCCGTACTGCTCCACGCACTCCTTGACGCGTGCGAGGAACGCCGGCTGGTCGAATTCGATTTCCGGAAATAGCAGAACATGTGGCGGTTGACCTTCGCCTTCAGCGGCCAGGCCACAGGCAGCGGTGATCCAGCCGGCATGACGACCCATGACCTCAAGGATGAACACCTTGGTGGACGTGGCAGACATCGAGTCGACGTCGAAGCCCGCTTCACGGATCGAGGTCGCGACATACTTTGCCACCGAGCCAAAGCCCGGCGAGCAATCGGTGATCGGCAGGTCGTTGTCGACGGTCTTGGGTACGTGGATCGCCTGGATCGGGTAACCCATGGTTTCTGCCAGTTGCGAGACCTTCAGGCAGGTGTCTGCCGAATCGCCGCCACCGTTATAGAAGAAGTAACCGATGTCGTGAGCCTTGAACACCTTGATCAGGCGCTCATACTCGGCGCGGTTGGCTTCGAGGCTTTTGAGCTTGTAACGGCAGGAGCCAAATGCACCGGAAGGCGTATGACGCAGCGCGGCGATATCTTCAGCCGACTCTTCGCTGGTATCGATCAGGTCTTCGGTCAGTGCGCCAATGATGCCGTTGCGTCCGGCATAGACCTTGCCGATCTTGTCCGGGTGCTGGCGAGCCGCTTCGATGACGCCGGCAGCCGACGCGTTGATGACGGCGGTGACGCCGCCGGACTGGGCATAAAAGGCATTCTTGACTGTCATGCGGACTCCATGTGTAAAGCTGTTGGCCTGTGCTGATAGCCGTTCCCTGCAACGTCCGTATCGGTGAGCATTGCGTGTGAAGCAGGTGGCGCTCGGCGAAATCGCGGCATCATAGCCCAATGCCGCATCCTTTGCATGGACCACCGCCGGGCGCTAATGTTGCACCGGTGTGCGTGATAGTATCGCGACACGCTGATTGCGAAACGAATACACCTTTTCTGGATCGACCATGCACCTGCATATTCTCGGTATCTGCGGCACCTTCATGGGCTCCCTGGCATTGCTGGCGCGCGAGCT
>CAYZFU010000253.1:0-4645 GCA_964477725.1 uncultured Halopseudomonas sp. | reverse complement strand
CCGAATCCCATGGCGTGCCGCCCTACGTGATCTTCCCGGACTCGACGCTGGTCGACATGTTGCGTCAGAAGCCCGCCACGCTACAGGACATGGCGCTGGTCAGCGGCATCGGCTCGCACAAGCTGGAGCGCTACGGCGCGGATTTTCTCCAGGTATTGCTGGGTGAAGGAGGCGAGCGGGGAGCGGACATCAACCAGGCGCAGGAGGTGCAGAGCCTCGCTCTGGCGGGCATGGATGCCGAGCAGATCGCCCGGCAGGTAGGCCAGCCGCTCAAGCAGGTCTACATGCAACTGGCGCAGGCGATCAGCGCCGGGCAGATCGAATTGCATCACGCGGTTGACTTGCCCCCGCTGCAGCTACAGCGGATTCAGGATGCCTTCCTCAACGAGGCCGAAGAGGACCTGCCTGGCGTGCGCACCCTGGCCAGACAGCTCGACGAGCCGGTGGATGAAGGGGTGTTGCACTGCATCCGCGCGGCGCTGATGTTCGAGATCAGCGGTTAGAACGTCTGCCCGAGCCTCAAATACAGTGCGCTTTCGCCTTCCTCGTTGCCGCCCAGACCCAGCATCAGTGGGCCGAGGAAGGTATCCAGCCCGATCAGCACGCTTCCTGCAGTGATGTATCCGGTATCGAAGCCGGCCTCCTCGCGGTTATAAACCCTTCCGTACTCCAGCGTGCCGCCCAGGTACATTGGCATGCTCACCGGGACGTAGCGTCCCGGATTCAACCGGCGGTAATACACGCCGCGCAGCAGGTTATAGTTCTGACCTGCCAGGCCGTTCTGGCGGAAGCCGGAAAAGTTGCCCGGCCCGCCAAGCGTGAAGGCGCTCTGCGCAACCTCTACGTCGTCGTTCGTACGACCGAGAAAAGCACCGATCTGGAAGCTGTCCGAGCCGTAGGCGAAGGCCTTGTTGGCACGTAGCTCGAACTGCTGATAACGCTCGTCGGCACCCAGGTCCGGCTCGGATTGTCTCCACAGCAAGCGTGCTTCATCACCCGAACGTGGAAAATTCACGTCGTCCAGCGTGTCGCGGTCGAGCTGGATGGTATAGAACGCCTCTTCGAAGCTGAACGACGGGGAGTTGGGGTCTCCAACCCGCACCTCGGCGTCGCCCCAGTAACGAGACAGGCCCAGGCGCACTTCACCGCTGTTGGCGATCTGCCGTCCGATGTTCAGGCCGGTGCCGTAGCGTTGTTGGCGATAATCCACAACCGGGTCATTGTCGATGATTACCTCGACGTTGCGGGACTCGGCATCAAGGAAGGGGGCCGCGAAATAGCGCGAGCCATAGTCCAGCGGCTGATAGAACTCGGTGTAGAGCAGCTGATGTTCGCCCAGCTGCGCGCGGGTCAGCCATTCCGCGCCGAGCGGGTTGACGCCATTGACCCTGAAGCTTGCGCCTATGTTGAACTGGCTGCCGCCGCGAAAGTCGTCGACCAGGTTCAGGCCCAGCCGCAGGTAATCGGTTCCGGTCTCGCGGCCACGGGTGCGCACCAGAAGTGTATTGCCGTCTTCGCCATGCACCACCTCATAGTTCACGCGGCTGAAATAGTCAGTACCGTAGATGGTGCCCATGTCGGTTTCCAGCCGGCCCAGATGCAATGGTTCGCCGATCGGCTGGCGAATCATGCTGCGTACCACCTCGTCAGCGACTTTGCCGGTATTTTCCACTTCGATGGCATCGATCATCGGCTGGCGCTGTGGCCGTGCGCGGGCGAGGTTGCCGCCGACCACGGATTGCGCGGCTGGCGCACTGAACGCCTGCAGCTGAGCCGAGCCCTCTAGGCTGCGCTCGCCAGCGGCGATCGCATCGCGGACCTCGGCGAAGCTGCTGAAACCGATGTCGCCCAGCTCGGGCTGGATCAGCAGGTCCTGGGGCCCTAGCGTGGCAAGCTGCTCTTCAGTGTTACGGCGCGTGAGCAGGCCGGTGGTCTGGTCCATCACATCGATGATCGACTTTAGCTCATCGGCAGATTTCAGCGGCGTGCCGATATCGACCACGATGACGCGGTCGACACCCATCTGCCGCGCCACATCCACCGGCAGGTTGTTGGACAGCACGCCATCGACCAGCAGCCGGTCCTCGACTCTGACCGGTGCGAAGAAGCCCGGGAGCGCGATGCTGGCGCGGATCGCCAGAGGAAGATGACCTTCCTCGAATACCACTGCTTCGCCGGTGGCGATGTCGGTCGCTACTGCGCGAAAGGGGATCGGCAGATTGTCGAAGTCGTCGATATCGTTGGTGTGAACCAACAGGGTTTCCAATATCAGGCCCAGGTTCTGCCCTTGGAGGATGCCCAGCGGAAAGGCCAGGCGTCCGCGATCGAAGCTCAGACGCTGCTTGACCAGGAAATCCCGGTCGTCCTGCTTGCGACGGAACGGCACATCCTCGCGGGCCGGGTTGTCGCTCAGTGCGTCCTGCCAGTCCAGATCCAGGGCGATTTTTTCCAGCTCTGCCGCGCTATAGCCGGCGGCATACAGCCCACCGATTACCGCACCCAGGCTGGTGCCAGCAATGGCGTGGATCGGAACGTTCTGTGCCTCGAGTTGCTTGAGCACGCCGATATGCGCCAGGCCGCGAGCGCCGCCGCCGGACAGTACCAGTCCGGTGCGAATCTCATCGGCATGCGCCAGCGGTGCCAGCACCAGCAACAGGACGGTGAAAAGACGTTTCAACATGATGAATCCGGAGAGGCTGACCAGCGAATCGTGCGATTGTATACGAGCGCCTCGCTGGTTGGGATGACCTTGTGCGCGTTGCGCTGACGTCAACGTTTCAAGCGATGACGCGGCTCAGATGATGACCTTGTCGCGTAGCTTGCGGGCCGCCTGCTCGAGTGCCTTGACCACTTCGTCCTTGTCGTAGTTGCGGATGTGGGTAGTATCCAGATACATGGAAAAACCGGGTAGCTCATGCTCGACGAAGGTTGGTGCCGCACCGAGATCCCGCCGCAGCCCGACGACCTGGTAGATCTGCACGGGCTTGGAGAAGCCTTTCACTGCGATCTGTCCCTTGTCGCGGCACATGATCAGATCCTTGATCAGTGAGTAGGTCTCGTGCGGTATGAGAATCTCACCGGCTTCGGCCGCCGATTCCAGCCGGCTGGCCAGGTTAACTTCACGGCCGATGATGGTGTAATCCATGCGGTTGTCCGCGCCGAAGTTGCCGACGGTGCAATAACCGGTGCTCAGGCCCATGCGGATTTCCAGCGGACGGGTGATCCCCTGGCTGCGCCATTGCTGGCGCAGCACTTTCATGTGCTTGCGCATGGCGATGGCCATCGATACCGCGGCCTCGGCGTCCTGCTTGGCGCCCTGGCTGACCGGGTCGCCGAAGAAAATCATCACGCTATCGCCGATGAATTTGTCGATGGTGCCGCCGTATTGCAGGGCGATGCGCGACATCTCGTTGAGATAGTTGTTGAGCAGGTCGGTCAGCGCTTCGGCTTCCATCTCCTCGGCGAGCTCAGTGAAGCCCCGTATGTCCGAGAAAAACACGGTCAACTTCTTGCGCCGTGTTTCCAGCGTCACCGTTTGCTGACCGGAGAAGATCGATTGCCACACTTGCGGCGACAGATACTTGGACAGGTTGCTGGCGAGTCGACTGGTCTTTTCCTGCTCGGCGCGGATCTCTTTTTGAGCTGTCTCCAAGCTGCGCCCCTGGCGGTAGACAAATGCAGCCACCACAATGGTGAAGGCGCCGCCGGTTAGCAGGCTGGCAAATGCGACCAGGGGAGAGGTTAACAGAACCGGATCAGGAACGATCAGTACGGCAGCGAGCGACAGCCCGGCGAGCGTGATCAGCCACGCGGCAAGCATGTACAGCGGACCGCCGATGATAATGCTGGCGAAGCTGATCAATAGCAGAAACACCAGAGTCGGCACCAGGCTGAACCCGACCAGCGTGATGAAGACGCCGGTATGCAGCCCGTCCAGCACCAATAGCCCGAGGCGGCTGGGCAATCCACGCAACGGTGTGAGGTTTTCCGAGGCAAAGCGGGTCAGGTGCGGGTAGACCAGCGCATAGGCGATAACGCCCAGATTAAGTAACGTCGGGCCCTGTTCATAGCACAGCGCAAGGAAGGTGATGGCTACGCACAGGTAGGCCATGACCCGGGAATAATAGCCTTCCAGAGGTGGGCGGACGGGCTTCAGACGGGTGTTGAGGCTCATGATCAGCGGTTCCTTGGCCAGAAGGGCGGCCATGACCGATCAGTTTCTTGTTGGTGGGCTCGCGATTGCAGAGCGCGGGGTCTGATCGGTCAGGTGAGAATCCTGACCGATCATAATCCTTGTAACCCCGGGGGGAAAGCCTCGCTGCGATCAGGAGGCTTCCTGGACCGGTTTGTCCTGTACCGCCTTGTAGATGGAACGGCGGGGGCGAGCGAAGACCCTGCGTAGCATGGGTTCGAAGAACTCGAGCGGCTCCGACTTGTAGTCAGGATCAAACGCTGTGGCGTCGTATTTGGCGCAGAACTCGGCGCAGTACTGATACAGAGGATGCCCGTCGAACTGGTCGCGCAGGTGCCGATCCATGCCCAGATGGTGGAAGAAGTAATAACCCTGAAACACGCCGTGCTTCTCGACCATCCAGAGGTTTTCTTCGGAAACAAAGGGCTTGAGGATGGCTGCGGCGATGTCCGG
>CAYZFU010000252.1:0-4664 GCA_964477725.1 uncultured Halopseudomonas sp. | reverse complement strand
CGGTATCCTTCTTGCCACGAATCAGCTGAACGACTTCATCGAGGCGCCAGCCGACCACGTCGACCATCTCCCCTTGTTCCTGAGCGACGCCGACGATGCGGTCAGCCGGAGCCAGCTGTTCGCTCTTCGCCGCTGGGCCTGCCGGTACAAGCCGGACGATCTTGGTGAACTCATCATCGCTTTGCAGGACCGCGCCAATACCTTCCAGCGACAGGCTCATGTTGATATCGAAGTTTTCCGCGCTCTCCGGCGACATGTACTGGGTGTGCGGATCGTAGACCTGGGCGAGCGCATTGATGTAATTCTGGAAGATGTCTTCGCTACGGGTTTGGGCCAGCCGCGCCTGCTGATTCTTGTAGCGCTTTTCGAGCAATTCGCCGATCGCCTGGTCCTCGCGACCAGCCAGCTTCAGGCGAATGATTTCGTCCTTGAGCTGCCGACGCCAGAGTTGCTTCAGCGCCTCCTCATCAGCGACCCAGTCAGCCTCTTCCCGATCAATCTGAATTGTTTGCTCGGTGTTGAAATCCAGGGTGTCGATCCCCTGATTGAGGATACTCAGGATATAAACCATGCGCTGGTTGACGCGATCGATCTGCTGACGATGCATCTGGAAGCCGAAGTTGAGATCGCCTGCCAACAACATGTCGTCCAGGTTCCGGCGGTTCTTTTCAAACTCGGCTATGTCGCTGGCAGTAAACAGGCTCCGCTGCGGGTCGAGCTGGCGCAGGTAGGTGTCGAAGACTTCACTGGACAATTGGTCGTCCAGATTCATCTTGTTGTAGTGGTGACGGCGCAGCAGCTCAACAGTATTGAGGCTGGCGATGGTCTGTTCGCGGGTCGGCTTCAGGCTCTCCACATCGAGAACCGGCAGCTTGTCTGCGGCGACGGCGACGCTGCTGCCCAGGGCGAGCAAAGCCGTCAGGCAAGTCTTGCGCAGGGAATGGGAGGCTTTCATCAAAGGTATCGTTTCCGGCGAGAGTGGGGGTATTCTGTTAGTTCAGCGGAAGGGAGAGCGGGTTCCCTTGCCAAATGCATCACGAAAATCACTATGGAGGCAGCGTGAGAGGATTGCAAGCCGAGGGCGGGGCGCTGATATGGCGCGATCAACCCGCAGAACAGCTCAAGCCCGGACAGGTCCGGCTTCGCGTCATGGCAGCCGGACTCAACCGAGCCGATTTGTTACAAAAAGCCGGGATGTACCCACCACCGCCGGGCGTGACGCAGGTCATCGGACTGGAATGCGCAGGCGAGGTGATCGAGGTTTCCGGCGGGTCGCGCTGGGAAAAAGGTGATCGGGTCTGCGCCCTTCTGGCAGGTGGTGGCATGGCCGAAGAGGTCGTCGTCGACGGACGTCATCTGCTGCCCGTGCCGGATGGCATGGACTGGGCTCAGGCAGCGGCTATCCCGGAGGTTTTCAGCACCGCCTGGCTGAATATTTTCGAACTTGGCGCCGCCAAGCCCGGCGAAAAAATCCTGATTCACGCTGGCGCCAGTGGTGTGGGTACGGCTGCGATCCAGCTCTGCAAAGCCCTGGGTAATCCCTGTTGGGTCACGCTGGGTAGCGAAGAAAAGCTGCCTGCCGGGAACTGGGCGCCGAGGGCGGCGCGTTGCGTCAGAACGGTATCCGCAGTCTGCAGAGCGAAGGCCCGTTCTCGGTTGTGCTCGATCCCGTAGGAGCACCCTACGCTGCGGATCATCTGGACCTGCTGGGTATGGATTCTCGCTGGGTTTTGATCGGTCTGATGGGCGGACGTGAAGCGACTCTGGATCTGGCCAAGGTGCTGGCCAAGCGAATCCAGCTGACCGGCTCGACCCTTCGCGCTCGCAGCGCTGATTTCAAGGCCGAACTCCTGGCCCGAATGGAGCAGCGTCTGTGGCCGCTGTTCGCGGAAGGCAAACTGCGCCCGCTGGTTGCTCGCACCTACAGCTTCGATCAGGCCGAGGAAGCCTTTGCCGAGCTGGCCAGTGATCAGGTTATCGGCAAGGTAATACTGCTGCGCTGATCGTCCGGCGCGCCGTTGTCGTTTCAAACAAGCTGTTCGCTGTCGCAGAAGCGGGTGAGCACCTTGATCAGATATTCTGCATCTCGGCTGCCGGCCAGTTCCCGAATGGAATGCATAGCGAACGTCGGCGCGCCGATGTCGACGGTACGCACTCCGAGCCGTCTCGCAGTGATCGGACCAATAGTGCTCCCGCATCCCATATCGGTACGCACCACGAAGCTTTGTACCGGCACGTCAACCTGCTCACACAGATCGCGGAAAAACGCCGCTGTTTCGCTGTTGGTCGCATAGCGCTGGTTGCTGTTGATCTTGATCACCGGTCCGGCGTTGAGGCGCGGGCCGTGGTTGGCATCGTGGCGATCGGCAAAATTGGGATGCACTGCATGGGCGTTGTCCGCGGAAACCAGCAGTGAGCGTTGTGTGGTCTGGATGCGCTGCGTTCTGTCCGGAATGATGCGGTACAGCACATCTTCCAGGAAGGGTCCGTCCGCCCCGCAGAGCGACGTGGAGCCGACTTCCTCATGGTCAGTGCAGATGAGCAGGCAGGGGTGCTGTTGACTGCTGCCGAGCAGCGCAGTGAGGCCGGCATGGCACGACAGCAGATTGTCCAACCGCGCCGAGGCGAAGAAATCGCCATCCAGCCCTACGATGCCTGGCGGCTGGGTGTCGTAGAAGCTGAGCTCGTAGTCCAGCACCTGCATTGGCTGGCTATCGGGATGTTGCTGGGTCAGCTCCTGCAAAAGCAGCGCGCGCAGGTCCCGGCCGGGATCAAGCGACATCGCCAGAATCGGTGGCAGTTGTGTTTGCGGATTGATGTTCAGACCGTCGTTGGCACCTCGGTTGAGATGAATGGCCAGGCTCGGAATCACCGCTATCGGCTGCTTGAAGTCGATCAACTCGCTACGCAGGGCGCCGTCGGCAGTACGAAACGTGACGCGCCCGGCGAGTGACAGGTCCCGATCGAACCAGGGCGCGAGCAGGGCACCGCCGTAGACTTCCACGCCCAGCTGCCATAACCCTTGCTGGTTCATCTCTGGCTGCGGCTTGACCCGTAAGCATGGGCTGTCGGTATGTGCCCCGATCATGCGGATGCCGCGCTCCAGCGCTCCTTCGCCGCCCATGGTGAACGCTAGCAGTGACGAGCCGTTGCGCGTCACGAAATAGCGACCGCCCGGTTGCAAGGTCCAGTTCTCACGCTCGTCGAGCTGCTCAAAGCCGGCCAGCGAAAGACGTGCTGCCAGGTTCGCAGTGGCATGAAAGGGCGTCGGTGATGCCTGGATGTAGTCGGCCAGGTCCTGGTTGATTGCGCTATGTGTCATGCAGATCCTCGAGTCGTATGGCTCAGAACGGAGCGGGGCTATCGAACGCCATCCGCGCGCCCGTTAGCGGATGGCGGATGCCCAGCCGTGCGGCGTGCAGGGCCAGTCGCGGGCAGGCGTCGAGCGCCTCGCCCTGAGCGTATAAACGATCGCCCAGCAAAGGGTGGCCAAGCGAAAGCATATGCACGCGCAGTTGGTGCGAGCGCCCGGTGATCGGAGTGAGCTCGACCCGGCAGTACCTCTCGAACCGCTCGGTAATCCGCCAGAAGGTCTGGGCAGATTTGCCCAGTTCATGGTCAACGATATGCCGCGGCTTGTTCGGCGGATCGTAGCGCAGCGGCAAGTCGATATGGCCTGCGTTCTCCACCGGCTGACCCCAGCAGAGCGCGATGTAGGTCTTCTCGGTTTCCCGATCATGAAACTGACGCGAGAGTTCGCGGTGCGCATCGGGATCGCGTGCAATCACCAGTAATCCCGACGTTTCCCAATCGAGCCGGTGCACAATCCGCGCTTCGGGATAACCGTTGTCCTGTAGCCGCGTGATCAGGCAGTCCTTGTTGTCCTCGGCTCGGCCGGGGACGGAAAGCAGCAGGGAGGGCTTGTCGACAATCAGAAAGCTCGGGTCTTCGTGAAGAATCCCGATGTGCGTCAGCGGCATGCGTTCAGGGTCCGGATGCCGCCCTTCGCGGGCGGCATCATCGATATCATTCAGGGGCGTTCGGGGAGGGTGATATTCAGCTCGAGCACCGAACAGTCATCCTGATTATCAAGGGCGACATGCACCTGCTCGCGATCGATTTTCACGTATTTGCTGATCACATCGATGATTTCCTGTTGCAGTTGCGGCAGGTAATCGGGCTGGGTGCGCTGACCGCGCTCATGCGCAACGATGATCTGCAGCCGCTCCTTTGCGATCGACGCGGGCGATGTGGTTTTCTTGCGGTCACGAAAATAGTCGAGGAAGCTCATCAGCGACCTCCAAACAGGCGTTGCAGCAGGCCCTTCTTCTGAGCTTCAAGGAAGCGGTGCGGTTTTTCTTCCCCAAGCAGGCGGTCGACCGCGTCGCTATACGCCTGACCGGCATCGCTCTTGTCATCCATGATCACCGGGATGCCCTGGTTCGAAGCCTTGAGTACGGCCTGCGACTCGGGAATGACCCCGAGCAACGGTATGGAAAGAATGTCCTCCACGTCGCTGACCGATAACATTTCGCCGTTTTCGACGCGTGCCGGGTTATACCGGGTCAGCAGCAGGTGCTCGTTGATTTTCTCACCGCCTTCGGCACGTCGGGACTTGCTGGCCAGCAGGCCAAGCATGCGATCGGAATCCCGAACCGAGGACA
>CAYZFU010000251.1:308-4668 GCA_964477725.1 uncultured Halopseudomonas sp. | reverse complement strand
TCACAGAGTCTCTATCATGCGGCGAATGCGATGGGCGGCTTCGATGCAATCTGTCAACGGGGCGACCAGTGCCATGCGCACCCGTCCGGCGCCGGGATTGTAGCCGTCCACGTCACGCGACAAGTAGCGCCCCGGCACGACAGCCACGTTCTGCTCGGCCAGTAGCCGCCGCGTGAAGGTCTCGTCGTCGATCGGCGTTCTCGGCCAGAGATAGAAGCCTGCATCCGGACGCCCTACCTCCATCACCCCGCCAAGGATATCCAGCACGGCGTCAAACTTGGCCTGGTACTGCGCCTGGTTCTCGTGCACATGTGTTTCGTCCTGCCAGGCAGCGATACTCGCCAGCTGCGTCTGCACCGGCATTGCACAACCGTGATAGGTCCGGTAGGTCAGGTATGGCTTGAGCAGGCTGGCGTCGCCTGCGACGAAGCCGGAACGTAACCCCGGAAGGTTGGAACGCTTGGACAGGCTATGAAAGACCACGCAGCGGCTGAAGTCATCCCGGCCCATCGCCGCGCAGGCTTGCAGCAGACCGACCGGCGCAGGGCCTGCTGGATGGTGGATTTCGCTGTAGCACTCATCCGAGGCAATCACGAAGTCGTAGCGGTCGGCCAGTTCGATCAACTGCTGAAGCTTCTCCAGCCCGATAACCGAGCCAGTCGGATTGCCTGGCGTGCAGATGAACAGCAGCTGGCAACGGCGCCAGACCGATTCGGGCACCGCAGTAAAATCCGGCACGAAGCCGTTGCTCTCGTCACAGGCGAGGTAGTGCGGCTCGACCCCGGCCAGAAACGCTGCGCCTTCGTAGATCTGATAGAACGGGTTTGGACTGACAACCAGTCCCTCCGGGTCCCGGCTAACCACGGCCTGAGTGAAGGAGAACAGGGCCTCCCGGGTTCCGTTTACCGGCACGATATTGCGATCGATGTCCAGCGAGCCGGCGTTCAGTTCGAAGCGCCGAGTAAGCCAGTCGGCGATGCTGCGACGCAATTCGGGCAGGCCCAGCGTGGTCGGATAGGAAGCAGCCTTGTCCAGGTTCGCGGCGAATGCTTGCAGAACCAGTGCCGGCGACGGGTGCTTCGGCTCACCTATGGACAGGGAGACCGGAGCAAGCGCCGGGTTCGGCGTCACGTCGGCGAGCAATGCGCGCAGCTTCTCGAACGGGTAGGGTTGCAGGCGGTCCAGATCGGGATTCATCCGCAGGGTATCCTCAGGGGCCGATGGCTATCTGCGACGGCGGGCTGTTGTCGGTTCGCTGGGCGCTCGAGCCCAGCGTCTTGATGATGGTGCTCTGCAGGTGCTCGCATAGCTGCGGATCGGACAATGGCTGGTTGTTCGAGTCGGTGAGTACAAAGACGTCATCCACCCGCTCGCCCAGCGTGACGATCTTGGCGTTCTGCACACTGATTTCAAAGTCCAGGAAAATCTTGCCCATCCGTGCCAACAGGCCGGGCCGGTCCGGTGCAGACAACTCGAGAATCGTATGCTGGCCGCTGTGATCGTTGAAGATGGTCACCTCCGGGTCGAAGGCGAAATGCTTCAACTGGCGGGGGACGCGGCGCTGAATGATCGAAGGATAGTCGTCCGGCTCGGACAGCGCCTCGATCAGGCCGTGCTTGATCTGGCGGATACGTTCGGGGTTGTCACCGATGGAACCGCCGTCTGCGTCGAGCACGATATAAGTGTCCAGGCTGAAACGGCTGGTCGAGGTGATGATCCGTGCGTCCTGGATGTTCAGGTTAAGCTGATCCATCGCTGCGGCGGTGACGGCAAACAGGTCATTCTGCTCGGGCGTGTAGATGAATATCTGCGTCGCGCCTTCGAATTCGCGTTGCGCGGTTTCTCGCATCAGCACCAGAGGCCCGTTTCGGTTCGGATGCTGTGCGATAGCCTCGGTATGCCAGGCGACATCATTGGCGGTGTGACGCAGGAAATAGTCTTCGCCGAGCTCAGCCCACAGGGCCTCGGCATCATCTTCATCGACGCCGGCACGAACCAGGATGTCCAGCGCCGCCTGCTGCGTTTGACGAATCTGCTCCTCGCGGTCCGGCGGGTTTTCCAGTCCGCGGCGCAGCGCCCGCTTGGTTTCGGTATACAACTGGCGCAGTAGCGATGCACGCCAGCTGTTCCACAGCGTCGGGTTGGTTGCGTTGATATCGGCGATGGTCAGCACATAGAGATAATCCAGGCGCACCTGATTGCCCATCTTCACCGCGAAATCATGGATAACGTCGGGGTCGGATATGTCCTTGCGCTGGGCTGTGGTGGACATCAACAGATGATTTTCCACCAGCCAGCCGACCAGATGCGAATCCCAGGCAGGTAACTGGTGTCGCTGGCAGAAGGCTTCGGCATCCACCTTGCCGAGTTCGGAATGGTCGCCGCCGCGACCCTTGGCGATGTCATGGTACAGCCCGGCGATATACAGCAGGTCGGGCTTGGGCAGGCGACAGAAGATGCGCCAGGCCAGCGGGTACTTTTCCTGATAATCCGGGCGCCCCAGTTTGCGTAGATGTTTGATCAGGTTGAGCGTGTGCGCGTCGACGGTATAAATATGAAACAGGTCGTGCTGCATCTGGCCGACAATCTTGCCGAACTCGGGCAGGTAACGGCCGAGTATGCCGTAACGGTTCATGCGTCGAAGATTGCGATGAATGCCCTCCTGGCAGCGCAACAGCTCGATAAACAGGCTGGTGTTGCGGATATCAGCGCGGAACGCGTCGTCGATGAGGTGGCGATGGTCGCGCAACAGCCGGATGCTGTCGGCGCGAACGCCGCGGATCTCGGGGTTCTGTGCCATCAACAGGAAGATTTCCAGCAACGCGAAGGGCGTGCGCTTGAACACCTGCGGGTGCGTCACTTCGATGTAATGGTTGCGTACCCGGAAACGCGCGTTCAGCGGGCGGATGTCCGCAGCCTCGGCGTTGCGCAGCAGAATCTCTTCGAAATGCTGCATCAGCAGATCGTTGAGCTCGGACAGCGACATCACCACCCGATAATACTTCTGCATGAACCGCTCGACAGCCAGTTTGGCATCGCTGTCTTCATAGCCGAGCAACTGTGCCAGCGTACGCTGGTGATCGAACAGCAGGCGGTCCTCGGCGCGCCCGGCCAGGGTGTGCAGGGCGAAACGAACCTTCCATAGATAGGCACGTCCGGAAGCGAGGATGTTGTACTCGGGCTCGTTGAGAAAGCCCTGGTCGACCAGTTCGCGCAGATCATTGGTACCGAAATGCCGGAGCGCCACCCAGCCGATGGTCTGGATGTCGCGCAACCCACCGGGTGAGCTCTTCACGTTGGGCTCGAGGTTGTACTCGGTATCGTTGAACTTGGCATGGCGAGCCTGCTGCTCGGCGCGCTTGGCCCGAAAGAACTCGGCATCGGTCCACATGTGCTCGGAGCCGATCGCCTGCATCATCGCCTGGCGTAGTGACTCGTCACCGGCCAGGGTGCGCGATTCCATCAGGTTGGTGATGACGGTGATGTCGGCTCGCGCTTCCTGCGCACAGTCTTCTACCGATCGAACGCTCTGTCCGACCTCCAGGCCGATATCCCAGAGCAGCATGAGAAACTGCTCGATCGCATCGCGATACGTGTCAGCGTTGCCTTCGCGTAACAGTATCAGCAGGTCGACGTCAGAATGCGGGTGCAGCTCGCCGCGGCCGTAGCCGCCCACCGCGAGCAGGGCGATGCCCGGGTCCGCAGCGCAAGCGAGACGGCTCCAGGCCTGCGACAATATCTGGTCGGTGAACCAGGCCCGGTCGTGAATCAGCTTGTGGATATCCCTTCCGCCGGTAAAACGCGCCTGCAGGACGGAATCGGCCTGAGCGATGGCTTTTTTAAAAGCAGCGATAGGACTGCTTTTCAGGGCCAGTTCAGCTTGAAACTGGCCTGGATCGAACAGTTCGGTATCCACAGCGACCCCTTGCAGTGACGACGGGCAACGGTTACTGGAAAGTTTCTTCCTGACGACGGGTGAGAACCTCGTATCCGTCGGCCGTTACCAGAATGGTGTGCTCCCATTGCGCGGACAGCTTGCGGTCCTTGGTAATGGCGGTCCAGCCGTCGCCAAGCAAGCGAGTATCGGGACGACCCTGATTGATCATCGGCTCGATGGTAAAGGTCATGCCTTCCTTCAGCTCCATGCCGGTGCCGGCTCGGCCGTAGTGCAGCACTTGCGGATCTTCATGAAAAACCTTGCCGATACCGTGACCACAATATTCGCGCACGACACTGTAGCGATTGGCATGGGCGTGATCCTGAATGATCTGACCGATGTCGCCCAGACGTGCGCCGGGCCTGACCACCGAGATACCTTTATACAAGCATTCCTGGGTGACCCGGGTCAGGCGTTCCACCC
>CAYZFU010000251.1:0-243 GCA_964477725.1 uncultured Halopseudomonas sp. | reverse complement strand
CCTTGATCACGGTGATGTCGATGTTCAGCGCATCGCCGCTTTTCAGCGGCTTCTCATTTGGGATGCCGTGGCACACCACATGGTTGATCGAGGTGCAGATCGACTTGGGAAACGGAATCCGGTCGGGCGCGCCGCCATAGTTGAGCGGGGCGGGAATCGCCTTTTGCACATTGACGATATAGTCGTGGCAGAGGCGATCGAGTTCTTCGGTTGTTACGCCGGGCTTGACGTACTCGCCGATCA
>CAYZFU010000250.1:0-4697 GCA_964477725.1 uncultured Halopseudomonas sp. | reverse complement strand
CTTGTACAGATCGCGCTGCACGCTGAGGAAATGTTTGCTCTCTTCGGTGCCCCAGCCCGGCCAGTGGTGCTGCGCGATGAGAACATCGGTACGGTCACCATATTGCTCCAGCACTTCGTCGATGTAGCGCGACCACAGACTGGCATCGCGAATCTCGGTACCGCGTAGCGTGTAGACATTGTGCATGTGCTGGGAGGTGACTTCGGCGGTGTTGAACACGCGCTGCTCGGGGAAATACATCATCATTTCCGCTGGCGCTTCGCTGCCTGGGGCAAGGTGAAACTCGATCGGCACCCCGGCGATATTGCGCATCCCGTTCTCGGTGATCACATCCGTAGGGGCGATGAGCGTCCTCGCCCCGCGGGACAACCCCTTGCCTAGCCCGGTGTCGACATGACCATGAGGATCGATGGGCAACGCGACGCCATACATATAGGCGGCGCGGCGGGTCATGGCGTTGCCGGCGATTACGTTTTCGCTGACCGCGTTTTCGAGAAAGCCATCCGGCGCATAGACCTTTACGCGGCCCTGATCGACGTCGTCCTGACTAATCACGCCCTTCACGCCGGCAAAATGGTCGGCATGGGAGTGGGTGTAAATTACTGCAACCACCGGCTTGTCGGAGCGATGCTCGCGGTATAGGGCAAGACCGGCCCTGGCGGTGCCAGGCGTCAACAGCGGGTCGATGATGATCAGGCCGTCATCGCCTTCGACGATGGTCATGTTGGACAGATCCATGCCGCGGACCTGGTAGATTCCGTCGGCAGCCTCGAACAGCCCGTGAATCGAGTTCAATCTGGCCTGGCGCCACAAGCTGGGGTTCACCGTTGGTGGGGCTTTTTCCTCTTCGAGGAAGGCATAGGGACGGGCAGACCATGCGGTTTTACCGTCTTCATTCAAGACTTCAGCATGTGGCAGAGAAGCGATGAATCCGCGCCGCGCGTCCTCGAAGGATTGCTTGTCACTGAAATCGAGAGTATCCAGCACGGCGTCGTTCGCCCTGATGGTGGCGTCGGTGGCAGGGTTCGGTGCGGCCATCAATGATAGCGGCAGCGTCAGGCTGAGCAGGGCGAGGCCTTGAGCGAGACCTTGGGCGAAGCTGGAAGAGGATGACGTGGGCATGGATTGCTTCCCTTGTTATTGGTCAACCCACTCTGCCAAGCGTATATTCATAAATCCAATGCAATCCCGGGCAGCAAGCGATGCGGTTCGCGCATGTATGATCTTCGTCAGCTCAGGCACTTTGTAGCACTGGTCGAGCACGGCAACTTTGCCCGTGCGGCTATCGCGGTGCACCTCAGTCAGCCAGCACTCAGTCGCAGCATTCAGGCGCTCGAAGCCAACCTCGGTTGCGTGCTGGTCAATCGTCATACGCGCAGCGTGAGCCTGACTGCTCAGGGCCGCACATTGCACTCGCATGCGATGCGGGTACTGGCGGCGAGCAAGTCGCTGGAGCAGGCGGTAAGGCAGGTCGACAATCTCGAGGCGGGAGAGATTCGTATAGGCGCAGGACCCTTTCCAGCTGCGGCGCTGGTTCCGCGTGCGCTGGGCCGGTTGCTCAACGATTACCCGAAGTTGCAAGTCGAGGTGGTGGTAGAAAGCTGGGAAGGATTGCGTCAGCGCTTGCTCGACGAGGACATCGAGCTATTCGTGGCGGACATCCGCGAGCTTCGCGATGATCCGCTTCTGAGTACGGAGCCGTTGCCGGTGCACACCGTTATAGCTGTCTGCCGACCGGGCCACCCACTCTGCGAACGTGATGAGCTGACGTTCGAGCGTATCAGCGGATTTCCCCTGGCCGGCACGCATCTGCCCGACGCGGTCGCTCGTGGCATTCGCCAGGATGTCGGTCGCGAGCATGCGCTCAGCGTGTTGTGCGATAACTTCACTTTGCTGGCTACGCTGGTCGAGCATAGCGACGCCATCTGTATGGCGCCTGGCGACGTAGTAAGGGATGCACTCGAGGCTGGCCGGCTGGTGGAGCTGAAAAGCCTGTCCGCGAAAGTGCGGCACCATTCTGCGTACGGCCTGGTGAGCCGTCAGGGACGCCAGCTATCGCCGGCGGCGCAGGCATTGCGGGAGAAGATTATCGAAGTCTGACCGGGCGCAAGCGTTTGTTCATTCGGGTGAGATATCGCTGCGCATATCGAAATAGGATTGGTCGTTGAGCGTACGGTAAACCCCTTCGATGTTGAGTGGCAACCACTCTTCGTACATCGCCAGGTCCTTGTATTTGTCGAGACGAATGTCCTGCTTGAGCTGGTCCAGCGACTTGCCCTGCAACATGCCATCGCGAACGGCGGCGTACAGTGCTTCCAGATAACCAAGATAGTGCTCGACATCCTGGCGGGTACCAGCTTCCGCATGTCCTCCGATCAGCAGGTCGAAGTCGGTCTCCAACACCTCGCGGGTGGAATTGATCATGCCATGTATGTCGTAGCCCTTCAGATCCTTGTAGGGCATCCGCCCGAGCACAATCCAGTCCACCACATACAACACGTTCGCCGGCATGAACGACATGCTCACCGAGCCGCGCCCGTTATTGGTGCCGTGGTAACGCAGGTGAACGTCACTCCCACCAAGGTGGACCGACAGCTCTTGGTCAAAGACGACATCAGGCAGTCTGGTATCGGCACGTGTGCGCAGCAGGTCTTCCCTTGCCAGGCGGTGAGAGATGATCGGCGCCTGTGGCGGTGCGAGTTCGCGGCCCCCTCGGGTGTGATCGATATGGTTGTGACTATACGCAACATAGCGGATCGGTGCGTCGGCGAAACGCTCGGCCAGCTCATCGCGCAGCCAGCTCGCGGCTTCAGCATCGATAGGGTCCGTCGCAAAAATGCCGGCCTCAGTCACCATGAACACCGAACGGTAGTGGCCAGCGCTGAAGCGATACACGTTGTCCTTCATCTGCTCGATCTGGTATCGCGTTTCGGCAGATGCCGCCGGCAGGGAAGCCGCGACAAGCAGAAAGGGCAGCAGATAATGTTTCACGGTGCGACGCATTGGGTGCGCTCTCGTTGGCTGACTGCAAAGCACAAAAGAAAAGTCGGTCCGCCGAGTGTCAGACGCTGGAAAGTCACTTCGCTGTGTTCAGGACGCCATACGGGTAGGCGTCGTGTCGCGCTGCCCTATAGGCCGTTTGCTCACCGCAGAGCTGAGTTCGCGAAGTTCTTTCTGATCGACCAGAACCAGGCCTCGGTGCTCGCGAGCCAGATGCTCGAGCTCCGTTCCCGAATGCTTGCCAACCCACAGCCCAGGTAGCACTTCTCGAGCCGGTTCGAGCACAACATTCTGATCTAAAAGATAAAAGAAAGTTTGCATGACGGGTCTGACCGAGGCGCAACAAGCCAGTTCATGCGATTCCCAACCGTTCGTCGTGGCGCGGTCCTTTTTCATGCCAGTCTCCGCCGAACGGTCTAGCAGATTTTTTCGTCGCCGCCTGAAAACTGTGCGCCGGCGCACAGTTCGCCCCGCCAGGCCTCGCTGGTTGATGTCATTCCGGAACTAAGGGCGACGAGATTTCGTCGATGTCACAACGGGATATGCCCGATTGATTCGGTCTCTTGTATAGCCAGGGAGTCGCAGTGAGAGCGTTCAACGTAAATTTCTATAAGGATTCGCAGCATAGTTTGGTAGATGATATCGAAACGGGCATCGGAGCACGGTTCAGCTATGTATTGCCTGCAAACCTGAGCCAGCTGGTGTGCCTGAATGAGCATGGAGAGTTGCAGCAGGCTTATGCCAAAGCAAGCCACTGCGTGTGCGAGAGCGCCGCGTTACTTCCATTCTTCAAGCTCTGCAAGCGAGAGCTACCCGAGGTCATTTCCATGGCGGATCTGGCCGAGACCTTTCTCGGAAAGGCTGCGCAGCATGGCTGGCCGCTAACCATCATTGGCTGCGAGCCGCGCATCGTCCGGATGCTGCGCCGACGCTATCCGACGCTGACGCTGAATCATCACTATCCGCCGATCCCCCACATGCACAATCGGGACGTACTGGAGGCCTGCCTGAAGTTCATATCAGACCATCCGGCTCCGATCGTCCTGTTCAGCCTGCCGTGCCCGGCCCAGGAGCTGCTCGCCATGCAGACGCGCGACCGCGGGAGCATTGAAGGCGTGGGGCTTTGCGTAGGCAGTGCGCTGGAGCGCCTGGTCGAAGAGCAAGAGCCGGCGCCTGCCTGGGTGCAAAAGCTGAAGCTCGATCGTCTGCATTCGTCTGCCCGATCGCTGGATTGCTCGGTTACCGAACTGCTGCGTTTTGCACCGATCGCTGCGCGCCAATACTGGTCAAGCAGAGCCGAGCAGGGCGCGTCAAAGCCGACCGCCGCACCGCACGACTGACCCGTCCTATTGAAGTGATCCCAAGGCATCGATGCAACCGAGCTGTCTGGTGCCGTCTACCTCGATTCAGGCGCACGTACCGATAGCCAGCACATGACTTCCATCGCAAAAGCCGGATAATGGCGGGCCTTTCTTCTCGCTCGTCATTCTGGTGCTCCCATGGAAATCAAAGTCAACTTTCTCGACAACCTTCGGCTCGAAGCCAAGTTTGATGATTTCACCGTGGTTGCAGACCAGCCCATCCGCTACAAGGGTGACGGCTCGGCACCGGGTCCGTTCGATTACTTTCTGGCGTCGTCCGCGTTGTGCGCAGCGTACTTCGTGAAGCTGTACTGCAATACGCGCAACATACCCACC
>CAYZFU010000249.1:0-4744 GCA_964477725.1 uncultured Halopseudomonas sp. | reverse complement strand
GCGTGCGTGGTTACCAGGGCTCTTCGGCGTGCTCCATACGCTGGTGATGCAGAACTCGCCGCAACGACACTCCTCGTCGTTGTAGGGACAGTAGATCCGTCCCCATGCGTGACTGCCGCCAACTTCGATGCGCCACCCCTGCCCTTCGGCATGCTTGAGCGCTTCTTCGACCTCTTTCTTCGAATGTGAGGGACGGGCCATTAATGATCTCCAGTATTCCCATGACTCGACAGGTTGTCAACTGACAACCTGTCCATTCCTTTAAACGGCGGCACTCAACACCGGCACGGTCACATCGTCGGGCAGCAGTTTCGGCACATGAGTCCGACCATCGACCCAGGCATCAACCATATCGGCCCACTCTTGCAGCATATGGCGCCGCTGCTCCGCGTACTCGGCCTTGTTGTAGACCGAGCGCGAGGAACGCCCGTCCTCATGCGCCAGGCACTTCTCAATCCAGTCACCATTGAAGCCCACTTCGTTGAGTAGCGTGGAGCCGGTCCTGCGAAGGTCGTGCACCGTGAACGGCTCCAGCGGCAATCCCGCGTCCTTGGCCCGCGACGCGATAAGTTGAGTGATCCGGTTCAAGGTCGCGTGCGACATGCAGCGATGGATGTCATAGCGCGAGGGCAGCACAAACCTCGAGCCTGCAGCACAAGTGTGCAGCGCCACGAAGATGTCCAGAGCCTGGCGCGACAGGTAGACCACGTGGGGGTTACGCCCTTTCATCCGCTGTTTGGAGATCGTCCAGGTGGCGTTCTCAAAATCCACTTCATTCCAGGTCGCCTCGATCAGCTCGCTCTTACGCACCAGGGTGAGCAGCACTAGGCGCAAGGCCAGCCGAATGGTGGGGTATGCAGCAATCGACTCCAACTGGTGAAAAGCCAGGCGAATCTCGGTCGGGGTCAGCGCTCGGTCTTTCGGCACGAAGGTGGCGATCGACGCCGCCTTCACATCGTCGGCCGGATTCTCGACCTTCTCGCCATGCAGGATTGCGAACGCATAAACCTGCTTCACGATGTCGCGAATATGGACGGCCGTGGCCGGAGCACCACGACCCTTCACCTTGGCACAGAGCGCCCGCAGATCGTCAGGGGTGATTTCGGTCAGGAGCCGGTTCTCGAAGACCGGCAGGATGTCGCGGTCGATGATGCTCCTGCGCATGGACCGCGTGCTGTCAGCCATACGCGCATCAGCCAGCCAGCTCTTCAGCATGTCGCCGAACGACTTGGCAGCTGTCAGACGCCGTTTGGCCCGCTGCTTTTCCAGGGAGGGCGATATGCCCTGGGCAACCATTCGCTTGGCATCCAGAAGCTTCTCGCGAGCCATGGCCAGCGAAATTCCCGCTGGACCATACCGTCCGATGGTCAGCGTTTCCCGGCGCCCATTGAGACGGTAATCGTAGCGAAAAGTGACGGTACCGCCGGGCGATACCGTCACGTACATGCCATCGCGGTCGGAAGCCTTGTAGGGCTTGGCTTTGGGCTTGAGATTGCGCAGCGCGGTGTCAGTAAGCATCGAGGTTTTTCCTCCTGTTCATGACGGCTTTTACCGTCAAGGGCCAGGAGACCTGCTGATGCCGGGAAAGCCGCATGGCGCAAGCTTTCCCAAGGAGAGATTTACCGTCAAAGACCGGTTTGGTCTCGATAGTAAACGGGAGGGTCTTAATCCGACCTCCGGTCCTACCGTCACCCTTACCGCCAGTGCGTTCTGCTGCCCGGCGATAGCCACCGATAGATGCCGTGACGTATTTTCTTCTAAATCAACACGTTACAGCATCTTATCGATAGGTACCGATAGTCCCCGAAGGACCTGATTTCACTCCCACTCGATGGTCGCCGGCGGCTTGCTGGAGATGTCGTAGGTAACCCGCGATACACCGCTGATCTCGTTGATGATGCGGTTGGACACCTTTTCCAGAAACTCGTAAGGCAGATGTGCCCAGCGCGCCGTCATGAAATCGATGGTCTCTACCGCACGCAGTGCGATGACCCACTCGTAGCGGCGCCCATCACCAACCACCCCGACCGATCTGACCGGCAGGAAGACGGCGAACGCCTGGCTGGTCTTCTGGTACAGATCGGCCTTGCGCAGTTCCTCAATGAAAATATGGTCTGCACGGCGAAGGATATCCGCATACTCCTTGCGCACCTCGGCGAGGATACGCACACCCAGGCCCGGGCCGGGGAACGGGTGGCGGTACACCATATCGTAAGGAAGCCCGAGCTCCAGGCCGATCTTGCGAACCTCGTCCTTGAACAGCTCACGCAGCGGCTCGACCAGTTCGAAAGCCATGTCGTCGGGCAGGCCGCCAACGTTATGGTGCGACTTGATCACGTGGGCCTTGCCGGTCTTGGCGCCGGCGGACTCGATCACATCCGGGTAAATGGTGCCCTGCGCCAGATACTGAATTCCCTGGAGCTTGGTCGCCTCCTCATCGAAGACCTCGATGAAGGTGCGGCCGATGATCTTGCGCTTCTCCTCCGGATCGGTGACACCGAGCAGGCGCGACAGGAATTTTTCTTCGGCATTGGCGCGAATGACCTTCACACCCATGTTTTCGGCGAACATCGCCATGACCTGCTCGCCTTCGTGCAGGCGCAACAGGCCATTATCGACGAATACGCAGGTCAGCTGATCACCGATCGCCTTGTGCAACAGGGCGGCCACTACCGACGAATCGACACCGCCGGAAAGACCCAGCAGCACCTTGGCGTCGCCAACCTGCTCGCGCACGGTGGCGATGGCGTCATCGACGATGTTCGACGGGGTCCACAGCGCTTCGCAGCCGCAGATATCCAGCAAAAAGCGCGACAGGATGCGCCCGCCCTGGCGAGTATGCGTCACTTCCGGGTGAAACTGGACACCGTAGAAATGGCGGGACTCGTCGCCCATGGCGGCGATCGGGCAGCTCGGCGTGCTGGCGATGATGTTAAAGCCCTCGGGCAGACTGATCACCTTGTCGCCGTGGCTCATCCACACGTCCAGGCTCAGCTGGCCGTGATCGTCAACCTGATCCTCGATGCCGGAAAGAAAATCGCTCTTGCCGACGATGTCGACGCGGGCGTAACCGAACTCCTGCTCCGGCGAACCTTCGACCTTGCCGCCGAGCTGATCGGCCATGGTCTGCATGCCGTAGCAGATACCCAGGACCGGTACGCCCATGCTGAAAACGATTTCAGGCGCGCGCGGCGAGCCGGGCAACGGCACTGATTCCGGGCCGCCAGCCAGCAGAATACCGCGCGGGGCGTAAGCGGTGATGGCAGCTTCGTCCATGTCCCAGGGATGGATCTCGCAATAGACGCCGATCTCGCGGATGCGCCGGGCGATCAACTGGGTGTATTGCGAGCCGAAATCCAGGATCAGGATCCGGTGAGCGTGAATGTCTTGATGAACCATGGACTTTCCTTGGGAAACAGCTGAAAGCTGAACGCTGAGCATTGGCATCGGGGCTTCGCTAGGCGAGGCCCCGATTACCTGTTCTCAGCACATGCGAGTCGGCAATCAACCGACGCGATAATTAGGTGCTTCCTTGGTGATCTGCACATCATGAACGTGCGACTCACTCATGCCGGCGCCTGTGATGCGAACAAACTGGGGTTTGGTGCGCATCTCGATGATACTCATGCACCCGGTGTAGCCCATCGAGGCACGCAAGCCGCCCATCAACTGATGGAGAATCGCCGCAAGCGAGCCCTTGTACGGCACGCGACCTTCGATGCCTTCCGGTACCAGCTTCTCGGCACCTGCCGACGAGTCCTGGAAGTAACGGTCCGACGAGCCCTGGCTCTGCGCCATGGCACCCATCGAGCCCATGCCGCGATAGGCCTTGTACGAGCGCCCCTGGAACAGCTCGATTTCGCCCGGCGCTTCTTCGGTACCGGCGAACATCGAACCCATCATTACGACGGAGGCACCTGCGGCAATCGCCTTGGACAGATCGCCCGAAAAGCGAATACCGCCGTCGGCAATGACCGGAACGTCCATGCCTTCCAGCGCGGCGGCGACATCAGCAATTGCGGTAATCTGCGGCACGCCCACGCCAGCAACGATACGGGTGGTGCAGATCGAGCCGGGGCCGATGCCGACCTTGACCGCATCAGCGCCAGCTTCCACCAGAGCCTTGGCTGCAGCTGCGGTGGCGATGTTGCCGCCAATAACCTGGATCTCCGGGTAGGTTTCCTTGACCCAGCGCACGCGGTCGATCACGCCTTTGGAGTGCCCATGGGCGGTGTCCACGATCACGACGTCGACACCGGCGTTGACCAGCGCGGCGACACGATCCGGCGTATCCTGGCCCGTGCCGACCGCAGCGCCGACCAGCAGGCGACCCTGATCGTCCTTGGCAGCACTGGGATAGGCGCGCGCTTTCTCGATGTCCTTGACCGTCATCATGCCTTTCAGGTTGAAGGCATCATCGACGATCAGCACCTTCTCGATGCGGTGACGATGCAAAAGATCGCGAACCTCCGCAGCACTGACGCCTTCCTTGACCGTAACCAGCTTTTCCTTCGGCGTCATCACGTCGCTGACCAGCGCGTTCATCCTGGTCTCGAAACGCACGTCACGAGCGGTGACGATACCCACCAGGTTGCCGCCGGACAGCACCGGCACGCCTGAGATGTTGTTCTGACGCGTCAGCTCGACCAGCTCGCCAACAGTAGCGCCGGCATCGATGGTGATCGGATCCTTGACCACGCCCGACTCGAACTTCTTCACCTTGCGGACTTCGGCAGCCTGCTGG
>CAYZFU010000248.1:0-4828 GCA_964477725.1 uncultured Halopseudomonas sp. | reverse complement strand
GTGCCGATCGTAGCCACCATTCTCCAGATACGCGGCGACTGCCATCTGGCTGACGCTGCATGCCGAAAGCGTGGTGAATGTCTGCAACTTCTCGATTGCGTCCTGGTGTTTACCAGCGATCACCCACCCGGTGCGCACCCCCGGCGAGATGGTTTTGGAGAAGCTCGAGCAATACAGGACAGTATCCGAGCAATCAAAAGCCTTCAGCGCCTTGGACCGGCCGTGGTCGAACATCAGTTCGCCATAGATGTCGTCTTCGATGATCTGGATTCCGCGCTGCGCCATCATCCCTACCAGCTTCCGCTGCCGTGACTCCGACATCGTTGCGCCCATCGGGTTGCCGGCGCGACTGGTCACCACGAGCGCCTTGATCGGCCATTTGTCCGCAGCCGCTTGCAGCGCCTCGAGACTGAGACCTGTTTCCGGATCCGTAGGGATTTCGATCACCTTGAGCCCCAGCAGCTCGCACAGCTGCAGCAGCCCGTAGTAGCTCGGCGATTCGGTCGCTATCAGATCGCCTGGGGACGTTACGGTGCGCAGGCACAGCTGCAACGCTTCCACGCATCCGTTGGTAATGACGATTTCTTTCGGATCGACCACTGCGCCTGCGTCGCGCATGCGAATAGCCACCTGACGCCGCAGGGGTTCGTAGCCGGGGCTGAAGGTATAGCTGAACGCACGCTGGGCGTGGAAACGCGTGACCTTGCTCATTTGCTGGTGCAAGGCGCGCAGCGGGAGAAATTCACTGGAAGGAACGGCCGCGCCCAGAGGCATTACACCACTGCGGCGTGCCTGGCTGAGGATCTGACTGATGATGCCGCTGCGCGTAACCGCATAGGGCGGCTCGGCCTTGGAGATCGACGGAGTAGGCGCGGTCAACGCAGGAGTGCGATGCACGTAATATCCTGATTGCGGACGCGCACGGATCAACCCCTGATCTTCGAGCGTGGCGTAAGCCTGCAACACAGTGGCGTGGCTCACACCTTTCTGGGTGCTCAACTTGCGCACCGAGGGTACCCGCTCGCCGGGCTGGTAGAACCCCTTCTGGATATCCTCGGCCAACTGCTGGGCTATCTGCTGGTATAAAAGACTGGCCATGCTCGCTCTCCTGATCAGCTCCCTAACCTAACGCAGGCAGGCAGTTGGCGGCCCCGTACAGCTGGTCGCGAAAAAACATGAACAGAATAGCAGTCACGCAACTGTTAAGGTTCAGATGCGCGAATGAACAGACTGTTGCTTCAGTCGGCCAGTTCGGACTCAACCTCTGGGCGCGAGGCGTCGAACCGTCCGGCCCATTGGTCCCGGTATTTCTCGAACAGACGCCGTGGTACGCCTTCCTGGCTAAGTCGGAGCATCCCCTGAGCAAGCGCACCGCGAAGTTGAGGAGAATTACAGGCCGAGTCATGCGAGACGGTGAAATACAACTGCTCGTTGATTACTGAGCCGTCGAGCATGTCGAGCTGTTCGGAGACTCCCAGCTGCTCGGCCAGCGCCAGGCCCTGGTGACGCTGAAACACGACATAATCGACACGACCACCAAGCAGCTGACGAAAAGCCTGCTCGATCGATTCCGCTTGCTGGATGTTCAGATGCTCGCGAGCGTAAGTATCAAACGCCCTGCCGAAGCTGGTGTCGGCCAGTGTGCTGCCCCGCTTGTCGCGAAGATCATCCCAGCCACTGTAAGCGAAGGACTCCCCACGCTTGACGAACAGCACACTCGGAACCTCCATGTATGCGGGATGCACGTAGTCCATATACCCCAGCCGTTCGGGAGTCAGAAAAGCACCTGCCAACATATCGATGCGACCGCTGCGCACTTCTTCCTGCGCCGCCGCGTACGATTCGACATTCAGCGTTTCGACCTTGACCCCACTGCCTTCGAGGGCGCGTTCGAGCAACTCGATGGCGGCTCCGGTGAGCCGGGAAGGATTCTCGGGATCAGCCCAGAGCACAGGCGGGTATTTTGGATCGCCGGTTATCACGATGCGTTCGCAAGACCCCGTGGCCGCAGCCGTCGCAGACAATGCCCAGATCAAACTGCCGACTGCCCATCCCGCCCAGCGCATCGCGCCCTCCTCTAATGCATTTATTGAAGTATTCGGCTGCGGCATGATTGCCGACAGCTGCACGGCAGTATAACCACTCAGCCAAATCAGACCACTTCCACGGCCGCGCCGCTGTGAAAACGAAATTCGCTGTCCGGCTGGATGATCGCCAGAGCTTCGGCCCGCGCGAAAAACTCGATTCGATCATCTATCGGGCCGCTGGCGTACTGACGTGCCAACTTGAGATAGTCCTGATAATGCCGCGCTTCGGACTTGAGCAAGGAGCGGTAGAAATCGCCGAGCTGCTGGTCGAGATGCGGGGCGAGCTTGGCGAATCGCTCGCATGACCGGGCTTCAATGAAAGCGCCAATGATCAGCGTATCGATCAGCCTGCCCGGCTCGGTCGTCCGCACATGCTGCCTGAGTCGCTGCGCGTACTGGCTGGCAGACAGGTTGCGATAGGCAATCCCGCGCTTTTGCATGATCGCCGTGACTTGCTCGAAATGGCGCAATTCTTCACGTGCCAGCCGCGACATCTTCTGCAGCAGTTCGGGCTTGTCGGTATAGCGAAACATCAGATTCAGCGCAGTGGAAGCGGCCTTCTTCTCGCAATTGGCGTGGTCGATCAAAAGCTCATGCGGATGCTCCATGGCCTGGCTTATCCACGTATCGGGCGTTTCGCAGTGCAGGAAGGCGAGTAGTTCACTAGGCAGGGTCATTGGACACTCGGAGAAGAAGCGGCGGAAAGTCGTAATTATATCGGCACCACGGGCAACGGGGCACCCCGGGTTGATCCACGTCAACAGCCTTTGCCGGAAAACCGACTACATTCTGGTGAGGCTTAGAAAAAAGCAACACATCAGAGGGAGATTCGCCATGCAAGCCGTCAAACGAATTCTGGTCGTCATCGACCCCACTCAAGCCGAACAGATGGCGCTGACACGGGCCCGCCTCATCGCAGGCGTGATCGAGTCGGAGCTGCACCTGCTGGTTTGCGAGAACCGGGATGATTACAAACCCCTGCTGCAGAAGCTCGCTGGCGAGCTTGAGGCTGACGGTCTGCGCGTGACCTTCTCGCAGCAGTGGCATGGCAATCTTACCGACACCATCATCCACGCACAGCGCTGCGAGGGATGCGGACTGGTGATCAAGCAGCATCTGCCGGACAACCCGCTACGAAAGGCGCTGCTCACTCCGGATGACTGGAAACTGTTGCGCTATTGCCCGGCACCGGTGCTGCTGGTTCGAAGCACCGAATCATGGATGCGCGGCGCGGTGCTTGCCGCAGTGGATCTGGGCAATCACGACGACCAGCACCACGTGCTGCACGACACCATCGTCAGCCACGCTGCGGACATCGTTGAAATGATCAACGGTACGCTGCACCTGGTCAGCGCCCATCCTGCGCCCATGCTGTCGGCTGCCGACCCGGTGTACCAGTTGCGCGAACGTATCGCAGCCCGCTACGTCGACGAGGCGCACAAATACGTCAGCCTGTACAACATGTCCGAGTCGCAGGTGCACATAGACGAAGGTCCGGCGGACACGCTGATTCCCAGGGTTGCCCGACAAACCGGCGCCAGCGTGACCGTGATCGGCACCGTCGCCCGAACCGGCATTTCCGGCGCGCTCATCGGCAACACGGCGGAAGTGGTACTCGACCAGATCGCTAGCGACGTGCTCGTTCTCAAACCTGAGGACATGCTTGCGCATCTGGAAGAGATTCTCGAGAAGTAGTCTGTCCCGGCAGCGACCGTCCGTGTCGCTGCCGGTCTCCCCGCGTTGGGGTTGGTCGCACAGTCGCTGTCCTACCAAGGTCATAGAACCCTGCAACTTAACTTTGCCAGGCGCTTACTGTAGAATCGGCGCGCCGTTAGGGCTGTGTGACAGGCGTTTGCCCGCAACCCCATTCGTATCTGCGTACCCAGTTACCCAGGTTGCCCCCCACCAGATTCGGGCTTGCGCTTGCACCCAACCTCATATCCGGCGCCATGGTCCGTGAGGATGACCGTTCCGTCACAAACGGAACAGACTGATGAGGGTATTACTGTGCTTGAAGCCTATCGCAAACACGTTGAAGAGCGCGCCGCCCAGGGCATCGTGCCTCAGCCGCTGAACGCCGAACAAACCGCCGGTCTGGTTGATCTGCTGAAGAACCCGCCCGCTGGCGAAGAAGAATTCCTGCTCGACCTGCTGACCAACCGCGTTCCTCCGGGCGTGGACGAAGCTGCCTACGTCAAGGCCGGCTTCCTGTCTGCCGTTGCCAAAGGCGAAGCCACCTCACCGCTGCTGACCCGTCAGCGCGCCGTCGAACTGCTCGGCACCATGCAGGGCGGTTATAACATCGCTACGCTGGTCGAGCTGCTGGACGATGAAACGCTGGCTCCCTTTGCTGCAGTCGAACTCAAGCACACCCTGCTGATGTTCGATGCTTTCCATGATGTCGCCGAGCGCGCCAAGAACGGTAACCCGCATGCCAAGGCTGTGATGCAGTCCTGGGCTGACGGTGAATGGTTCGTCAACCGTCCGGCCGTTCCGGAGAAGCTGAGCCTGACCGTTTTCAAGGTGCCCGGCGAAACCAACACTGACGACCTGTCGCCTGCCCCTGATGCCTGGTCGCGTCCTGACATCCCGCTGCACGCCCTGGCGATGCTGAAGATGGCTCGTGATGGCATCGAGCCCGTTGAACAGGGCAGCATCGGACCGCTCAAGCAGATCGAAGAAGCACGAGCCAAGGGTTTCCCGGTTGCCTACGTCGGTGACGTGGTCGGTACTGGCTCTTC
>CAYZFU010000247.1:0-4885 GCA_964477725.1 uncultured Halopseudomonas sp. | reverse complement strand
ATTCCGAATCCAAGCGCTTGGGCGTCAAGCTGTTCGGCGGCCAGGCCGTGGCCCCCGGCAACATCATCGTCCGTCAGCGCGGCACGCGCTTCCACGCCGGCACCGGCGTGGGCATCGGCAAGGATCACACCCTGTTCGCCAAGGCGGAAGGCGTGATCAAGTTCGAAGTGAAGGGCAAGTTCGGTCGTCGCTACGTAAACGTCGTAGCTGGCTGATAGCTTCGCCGCTTTGAAAAAGCCCTGTCTCGCGACAGGGCTTTTTTGTTTCTAGACTCGTTTGATGAAGCAGTTAACCTCAACCCATCCCGAGAGGGAGGGAGCACGATGAAATTTGTTGATGAAGTCGCGATCACGGTCAAGGCCGGGGATGGCGGTAATGGATGCATGAGCTTCCGTAGAGAGAAGTTCATCCCCAAAGGCGGCCCGGATGGCGGCGATGGCGGCGACGGCGGCTCGATCTTCCTCGAGGCAGACCCGAACCTGAACACTCTGGTCGACTATCGCTATATCCGCCGCTTCAATGCGCAGCGCGGCGAAAACGGTCGCGGCAAGGATTGCACCGGCGCCAAGGGCGAGGACATGATTCTGCCGGTTCCGGTTGGGACGACCATCGTCGACGCCGGCACCCAGGAAATCATCGGTGACCTGACCGAGCCTGGTCAGCGTCTGCTGGTTGCCCAGGGCGGCTTCCACGGTTTGGGTAACACGCGCTACAAGTCCAGCGTCAATCGCGCCCCTCGGCAGACCAGCAATGGCTCGCTGGGCGAGCAGCGCGACCTGAAGCTGGAATTGAAGGTGTTGGCGGACGTCGGTCTGCTCGGCCTGCCGAATGCTGGCAAAAGCACGCTGATCCGCGCTATTTCCGCAGCCAAGCCCAAGGTCGCAGACTATCCATTCACCACCATGGTGCCGAACCTCGGTGTGGTGGACGTGGGTCAGCTGCGCAGCTTTGTGATCGCCGACATCCCCGGGGTCATCGCAGGGGCAGCAGAAGGCGCCGGGCTGGGCACGCGCTTTCTCAAGCACCTGTCGCGCACGCGCCTTCTTTTGCACCTTGTCGACATGGCGCCGATGGACCAGAGCGATCCGGTGGAAGCAGTCGAGACGATCATTCATGAGCTTGGCAAATTCAGCCCAGCGCTTACCCTGCGGGAGCGCTGGCTGGTGCTCAACAAGTGCGACCAGCTGTTGGAAGACGAGCAGCAGGCAATCCTTGATGACGTGGTCGAGCGGCTCGAGTGGGAAGGCCCGGTGTTTGTTATCTCGGCGGCAGAGCGTCAGGGCACTGAAGAGCTGGCCAAGTCGGTGATGAACTGGCTGGACGAGCGCACGCAGCGTCTGCTGGATGACGAGGAGTACGCCATTGCTCAGGCCGAGCTGGACCAGGCTATCGAGGATGAGGCTCGGACACATATCCAGGCGCTGGACGATCGCAAGGCGTTGCGCAAGCAGGGTCTGCTCAACGACGAAGATGATGACGACTTCGACGACGAGGACGACGAAGACGGTCCGGAGATCATCTACGTTCGTTAATTTTGCACCGCACCTGCCGCCCGGCAGGCTGCGGTGAGTCTGTTCTCGCAGTACAATGCCGACTCTTCCCCGATCCTCGTTGATGGAATCAGCATGCGTGAAAAGGTAACCAACGCCCGGCGATGGGTGGTCAAGATTGGCAGCGCGCTTTTGACTGCCGATGGCCGCGGTCTGGATCGTGACGCCATGGCGGTCTGGGTCGATCAACTGGTCGCCTTGAGAAAGAGCGGCGCCGAACTGGTGCTTGTCTCCTCCGGTGCGGTCGCAGCGGGCATGAGCCGGCTGGGCTGGTCCGAACGTCCAAAGACCATCCATCAGATGCAGGCCGCAGCCGCGATCGGGCAGATGGGGCTGGTTCAGGCGTGGGAGTCCAGCTTCCAGGCGCACGGATTATCCACTGCGCAGGTGTTGCTGACCCATGACGATCTGTCTGACCGCAAACGTTATCTGAACGCCCGCAGCACCCTCAGAGCGTTGTTGGATCTTGGCGTCATCCCGGTGGTGAACGAAAACGACACCGTAGTTACCGATGAAATCCGCTTTGGTGACAACGACACGTTGGGCGCGCTGGTGACCAACCTGGTCGAGGCCGATGTGCTGGTGATTCTCACCGACAGGGATGGCCTGTATACCGCTGATCCCCGCAGCAACCCCGATGCCGAGCTGGTTTCAGAGGCGATGGCTGACGATTCGAAACTGGATACCATGGCTGGCGGAAGCGCCGGTGTGCTGGGCCGCGGTGGCATGCTGACCAAGCTGCGCGCTGCACGCCTGGCTGCGCGCTCAGGCGCTGGCACGGTGATTGTCGGTGGGCGTATCGAGCGGGTCATCGAGCGGCTGCAGGCGGGCGAGGCACTTGGCACCTTGCTGTTACCGGAAAAGGGCATGCTCGCCGCCCGGAAGCAGTGGCTGGCCGGGCATCTGCAGACGCGTGGCAAGCTATTCATTGACGAAGGTGCCGTTGGTGCGTTGACGGCGGGGCGCCGCAGCCTGTTGCCTGTCGGGGTGGTTGGCGTGGAAGGCAATTTTCGACGCGGGGAAATGGTCGTATGTGTTGGGCCTGATGGCCGCGAAGTTGCGCGCGGGTTGGTCAATTACAGCGCGCAGGATGCGGTGCGAATCATCGGGCAGCCTACCGAGGCCGTGATGCAGATCCTTGGCTATATCGATGAACCAGAGCTGGTTCACAGGGATAATCTGGTACTGGTCTGAGCCGGGCTGTGGGAGCGTCGTCCCCGGCGCGATGGGGTTCGTAGGTTCTTCTTCGCGGTCATGCCCGCTCCCACTTCGTGCATGGCCCCACAAAGGCGGGTCGAATTTCGGGCACAAAAAAACCGGCTCAGGAGCCGGTTTTTTTACACCAACAGGAACGCTATCAGGCGGCTTCAGACATCGCCTTGATGTGTGCGTTCAGGCGGCTCTTGTGACGAGCAGCCTTGTTCTTGTTGATGATGCCCTTGTCGGCCATGCGGTCGATGACCGGAACGGCTGCAGTGTATGCAGTCCGAGCCTTCTCGAGGTCCTTGGCGTCAATGGCTTTTACAACGTTCTTGATATAAGTACGAACCATGGAGCGCAGGCTTGCATTGTGATTGCGGCGCTTCTCGGCCTGCTTGGCGCGTTTCTTGGCTTGAGGTGAGTTGGCCACCGTCTTGCTCCTCAGAAAATCTGGATGAATAAGGTACAAATAAGGCCGCGTACTATGCCGTCGAGCCCCGGTAATGTCAAGGGGCGCGGCGAAGCCTTTCAGCGGGCTATCAGACCGCTTCGCAACGGCCGCAGTGATAGCCAGCGCTGCCTTGCCGGCGCTATGATCGCGGTTTTGCCCAAGACCCGCCCATGACCCGAGAAACACCTGCTTCCCCGACTGAAAAAGCCCCGAGTCTGCTGCGCTCCGGCATGGTCGTGAGCGTCATGACCATGCTTTCTCGCGTGCTGGGAATGGTACGGGATGTGGTCATCGCTGCCTACTTCGGCTCCGGCTCGTCCGCCGATGCCTTTTTCATCGCGTTCAAGATTCCCAATTTCATGCGCAGGTTGTTCGCCGAGGGCGCGTTCAATCAGGCATTCGTGCCGGTACTTAGCGAGTACCGGGCCAAGCGGGCCTTTGAGGAAGTCCGGGATCTGGTCAACCGGGTGGCGGGTACTCTGGCGCTGACTCTGGTGGGTATCACCGCTGTCGGGGTGGCCGGAGCGCCGGTCCTGATAACCGTCTTCGCCCCGGGGTTTCACGACGACCCGGCCAAGCTGTCGCTGGCGGCGGACATGTTGCGCATCACCTTTCCATACCTGCTGCTGATTTCACTGACGGCACTATGCGGGTCCATCCTGAACAGCTATGGCCGTTTCGCCGTACCCGCGTTTACGCCGGTACTGCTGAACCTCAGCATGATCGGCTCGACGCTACTGCTTACTCCCTATTTCGATCAGCCGATCATGGCGCTGGCCTGGGGTGTGTTCATTGCTGGCGTGGTACAGCTTTTGTTTCAGCTGCCATTTCTGGCGCAGATCCGCCTGCTCCCTGTTCCGCGACCGGACCGCAAGCATGAGGGCGTCAAGCGGATCATGACGCTGATGGTGCCGGCCCTGTTCGGGGTCTCGGTCAGTCAGATCAACCTCCTGCTCGATACCGTGCTCGCGTCTTTTCTGCAGACCGGCAGTATCTCCTGGCTGTATTACGCCGACCGGCTTTCCGAGCTGCCCCTGGGTGCCTTCGGTATTGCGATTGGAACGGTGATCCTGCCGGCACTTTCCCGCCAGCATGCCGGCGATGATCCGAAAGGCTTTGCGGCCACGCTGGATTGGGCCGTGCGCATGGTTCTGCTGGTCGGCGTGCCTGCAGCACTGGCCCTTCTTCTGTTGGCCGAGCCGTTGATCGCCACGCTGTTTCACTACGGCGCGATGACCGAGGGCGACGTACTGCAATCCGCCGCGGCGCTGCGCGCTTATGCGGTAGGGGTGCTGACCTTCATGCTGATCAAGGTGCTGGCGCCGGGATTCTTCGCGCGGCAGGACATGAAGACGCCAGTGACCATCGCCATGATCTGCATGGGCGCGAACATGGTGTTCAACCTGATTCTGATCTGGCCGCTGGCGCATGTCGGGCTTGCCTTGGCCACCTCGATGTCCGCATTGCTCAATGCCGGGCTGCTCTGGTGGGGCCTGCGCAAGGCGGGCATCTATCAGGCGCAGCCGGGTTGGCCGATGTTCATGGTGCGCCTGGTGCTGGCCTGTGCAGCCATGGCCGGTATCGTTCTATGGCTGGCTCCGGGTGTGGATGAGTGGTTCGCCTGGGGCTGGCAACAAAAAGCCTTGGAGATGACCATTCTGGTGGTGGCGGGTATCGCTGCCTA
>CAYZFU010000246.1:0-4910 GCA_964477725.1 uncultured Halopseudomonas sp. | reverse complement strand
GATCTTCTTCATCGAATACAAGATAGGCACCCTGTTGCTCGGCACGCCTGAGCGCACCATGCCCATGGAACTATCGTTGACGTGGTTAAGCGCAGAGATTCAGCATCTCTGGCAACCGCTTCTGGTGGGTTCGTTGCTGATCGGCATAATCGCGGCTCTTATCGGCTACAGCGCGACCATGTTGTATTGGCGTTTGTGGGTATACCGCAACTGGCAACGACGCAAAATGAGACGTCGTCACCAGAGCTGACCGAAAAGTTAGCGAAGCTGCTTTTCCTCCAGCCTGCCCTCGTTCAAGGTCAGGGCACGATCCATCTGGCCGGCTAGAGCGAGATCATGGGTCACGACCAGAAACGCTGTTTTCAGGCTCTGGCTCAGCTCCAGCATGAGCTGCTGAATGCTTCGCGCCGTGTGCTGGTCGAGGTTACCGGTAGGCTCGTCGAGCAGTACGCAGGCGGGCTGATTGATCAGCGCCCGGGCGATCGCCACCCGCTGTCTCTCACCTCCGGACAGCTCGGCCGGCTTGTGTCCGGTTCGCGCGGACAACCCCACACGGGCAAGCATTTCCTCAGCGCGCGCCCGCACGTCAGCGATCGGGCGACTCCCGATCAACAGAGGCACCGATACGTTTTCCAGGGCGCTGAATTCGGCGAGCAGGTGGTGGAACTGGTAGACGAAGCCGAGACCGGTATTACGCAGTTTGCCACGCTCCGACTCACGTAGCGCGGACATCTGCTGCCCCGCCAACCAGACCTCGCCCTCACTGGGTGTGTCCAATCCGCCGAGCATGTTGAGCAGGGTCGTCTTGCCAGAGCCTGAACTGCCGACAATGGCCACGCGCTCGCCGCGACGAAGGGTGAGATTGACCCTATCAAGCACCTTGAGTCGCTGTGGGCCAATCGCATATTCCTTGCTCAGTTCACGACATTCCAACACGACATCAGTCATAGCGCAGGGCCTCCGCTGGCTCGGTACGCGACGCACGCCAGGCCGGGTATAGCGTCGCCAGGAAACTCATGCCCAGCCCGGCCGCGCAGATAAGTACGACATCAGTCCAGATCAACTGGGACGGCAAGTAGCTGATAAAATACACGTCCGAACTCAAAAACTGCGTGCCGAGCATGTTTTCCAACCCGGCGACCAACGCCGAGACGTTCAGCGCCGCCAACACTCCGAGAACGCAGCCTGCGACCGTACCGACCACGCCGATGACCGATCCTTGGACCATGAAGATACCCATGATGGTGCCCGGGGAAGCTCCCAGCGTCCTCAGGATCGCGATATCCGCCTTCTTGTCGGTAACCACCATTACCAGCGTGGAAATGATGTTGAAGGCGGCAACCGCAACGATCAGCAGCAGTAGCAAACCGATCATGGTTTTTTCCATGCGAATGGCGGCGAAAAGGTTGCCGTGGCTGCGTGTCCAATCCTGGGCGTAATATTCGCCGGGCAGACGTGTCACCAGGTCCCAGGCGACACGGGGAGCTTCGAACAGATCCTGGAGTTTTATACGCACCCCCTGCACCTGACCGGGCTGCCAACGCGTAAGCCGTGCGGCGTCGCCGGCATGGATCAGAGCCAGCGAGCTATCCAGTTCGGCCCCCACTTTGAAGATCCCTGCCACTCGGAAGCGCTTGAGACGAGGGAAGACACCGGCTGGTGTGACCGATGCTTCCGGCAGAACGAAAGTCAGCATATCCCCTTCGCCCACGCCGAACCGGCGCGCGGTCAGCTCACCAATGATGATGCCGAATTCACCATCGACAAGATTATTCAGCGACCCAACCTGCATATGATTTTCAATAATCGAAACCCGGGATTCGGCTTCCGGTACCACGCCGTTGACCAGCACCGGCGCCACGTTACCATCGTGGGTCAGCATGCCCTGCAGTTGTATGAAAGGCGCTGCAGCCTCTACCCTGGGATCGGCCAGTAGCGCATCAGCCAGCGACCGCCAGTCGTCGATCGGCTGATATCCGTTGATCGTGGCGTGCGGCACCATACCCAGAATGCGCGTACGCAGCTCCCGATCGAAGCCATTCATGACCGAGAGCACAAGAATCATCACCAGCACGCCCAGCGTCAGGCCAAGCATGGAAATCAGTGATATAAACGAAATGAAGTGATTGCGTCGCTTGGCACGCGTGTAGCGTAGGCCAATGAAGAAAGGCAGCGGTCTGAACATGAAATTCCAGTCACCAGAGAATCGGGTGGGCCCGGGCGCAGGCCGTTCGGGCTGACATGTTACACTGAAAACGGTTTCGGTAAACGGCCCCCAGCATGCAACCAGCAAACGACAATACCGACGACAAACGTGATTTCTTCAGAATCCAGGACACCTTGTTTCTGGATTACCGTATCGTTTCCAGCCCGGAGATCGATGCCGGATTCGGCCAGCGCTCACCTCTTTTCGAGCTGTTCAGTGACTTGCACCGCCTCGACTATGAGGCGCAACACCTGCTTCGTCAGATAGCCGAGCGGGACCGGGCTCTGGCTCATTATCTGAAGATCCTCAATAAGCGAATCGACCTGATCGGCAAGGCCGTGTCCCTTCAGATAGCTGACGAATCCGGTCGTCCTACCGACGTCACGCTCAGCGAGGGAGGAATGGCCTTCAACTGTGACGAAGCCTTGAATCCGGGGGACTGGCTATCTCTGCGCCTTGTCTTGCAGCCGGCTCCGCTGGGCCTCGTCTTGCCGGCACAGGTGATTCGCTGCGAACAGCTCCGTGACTCTCCGTCCTGGATTATCGCAGTCAGTTTCGATGCGTTGGACGACCAGCAGCGCCAGCTACTCGCCCGCCATATTCTGCAAAAACAGGCACAGGATATCCGTGCCGCCAGATCCACCCCGAAACGGACAGCCGAATGAAATCGCTCCCAATCGCACTGCTGCTTTGCCTGCTCCCGGCGGGCGTGGCCCACGCCGATACTTTAACGATACCTCTCGGCCAGCAGCAGGCAGGCCGCCAGAATGACTCGCTACCGCAGCGAGGCACCCGTGCTCAGGCGGTACTGGAGCGCCATGGTCAACCGTCGCGACGCCACGAGGCGGTCGGCCAACCCCCGATTCGTCGCTGGGATTACGAAGGCTTCAGCGTGTATCTCGAACACGACCACGTAGTGCACAGCGTCCATCAGTACCAGCCCCGGACATCGGCCAGACCATGACTATCCTTTACGGCCATCGGGGCGCCCGAGGCGAGGCGCCCGAAAACACCTTGCCAAGTTTCCAGCGGGCGCTGGAAGCCGGAGTGACTCGCGTCGAGCTGGACCTGCATTTGTCCTCCGACCGGCAGCTGATGGTGATCCATGATCCGACACTCAAGCGCACCACGAGGATAAGGGGCAAGGTGAGCCAGCACACCGCCCAGGAGCTCAGTGAAATCGATGCGCGATACGCTTTGCCCAACTGGGCTTCGGCCTGCCCTATCCCGACCTTGCAAATGCTGTTCGAAGCCTGTCCGGACATCGAGCATTATCAGCTGGAAGTGAAGAGCGGCTCAGCGGGGCAGTCTCGAATCGTGTTGCAGGCAATTGCGGAACTGGTCTCACGCTTCGGGCTGGCGGAGCGAGTGGTGATCACTTCCAGTAGCCGCACGCTGCTGCGCTACGCACGAGACTCCAGATATGCGCTGCCCACCGGACTTGTCGAGGAGTATGGGATTCTCGATCCGATAAAAAGCGCCCAGCGCTATGGCTGCGACTTTCTGGTACTGAACTGGAAACTTTGCTCGGCGCAACGCGTGCGACAGGCGCAGCAGGCCGGGCTGCACGTGTCAGTGTGGACGGTGAACGAGCCGGAGCTGATGCGGCGACTCGCTGACATGGGCGTCGACAGTCTTATCACTGACGTGCCGGCCCTGGCCGTACGTACCCTGGCATCGTCCTAAGGTAAAACGGCCCGGTTGACCACATACCGGGCCGAGCGGGTTCAGAAGAGCCGATTCAACCCATCCAGAGCGGCCACACGATAAGCCTCGGCCATGGTCGGGTAGTTGAACGTGGTATTGACGAAGTACTTCATCGTGTTGGCCTCGCCTTTCTGATTCATGATCGCCTGGCCAATGTGTACGATCTCCGAGGCCTGATCGCCAAAACAATGAATGCCCAACACCTCGAGCGTCTCACGGTGAAACAGCAGCTTGAGCATGCCCACCGGCTCATTGCTTATCTGGGCGCGCGCCATGTTTTTAAAGAACGCCTGGCCTACCTCGTAGGGCACCTTTTCCTCGGTGAGCTCACGCTCTGTCTTGCCCAGGGAACTGATCTCCGGAATCGTGTAAATGCCTGTCGGGACATCATCGACGAACCGCCAGGCGTCGTTACTGACGATATTGCCAGCCGCCGAGCGCCCCTGGTCGAATGCTGCGCTGGCTAGACTGGGCCAGCCGATTACATCACCCACTGCATAGATATTCGGAACCTGCGTGCGGTAGTTCTCGTCCACCGACAGTTGACCCCGGCCATTCGCTTTCAGCCCGATATTCTCTAGCCCAAGACCGTCGGTATTACCCGTTCGACCATTGCACCAGAGAAACGCGTCGGCCTTCACCTTCTTGCCTGACTTCAAGTGCAACAACACGCTGTTACCGCAACCTTCGACCTTCTCATATTCTTCGTTATGGCGGATAAGCACTGCGTTATTGCGCAGGTGGTAGCTCAAGGCATCGGAAATCTCGTCATCAAGAAAGCTCAGGAGTCGGTCCCGATTGTTGATGAGATCTACCTTCACACCCAGGCCACAGAATATCGACGCGTACTCCGAACCAATCACGCCTGCACCGTAAATGATCATGGTACGGGGCGTGTGGTTCAGCCGCAGGATGGTGTCGCTGTCGTAGATACGTGGATGATTGAAGTCCACATCCGCCGGCCGATAGGGGCGAGAGCCGGTGGCAATGATGATTT
>CAYZFU010000245.1:0-4917 GCA_964477725.1 uncultured Halopseudomonas sp. | reverse complement strand
TCCGGTGGTGGTGGGTACAACGTCGGCGGCTCGGGCTTGGGCGGTTCGGGTCGATACGCCTCGGCAGCCGGCAGACTGCGTATCAGCTCCTTGCCGTACAGCATGTGGTGCGGTTGGGTGGTGGCCAGCTGGCTCTGGCCTTCGAGCCGATCGAGCTGAACGTTATCACGCTCCCATGGTTGGCCGACGCTACGCAGCGGCGCTACGTTGTAGCCGAGCTTGTCGCCGACACGGCCAGCGCGCCAGCGGCCGTAGCCGGCAAACAGCCCCAGAGTACGGTCCGCCTGGCCGGGCATGACCCAGGCCGGACCGGTCAGCGAGCCATCGCCGACACGGACCTGAAGCAGGTTGCCGTTGTTGATGCCGCGCTCCTCGGCCAGTACTGGCGACACTGTGATGACGTTGTCCCAGGTCAGCTTGTTGATCGGCTTGGGCAGCTCCTGCAGCCAGCCGAGGTTGGCGAAGCGGCCATCCCAGACACTAGGATCAGGTCGCATGATCGCCGCCAGAGCCTTTTCCTGCAGCGGCTCGCTGTCCCACTCCATCCGTGCAGGTGAAACCGACACCTCCCCGAAGGCTGAACCTTCGACGAAGCCGCGCTCGAGCGCCCGACGCCAGTCCGGCTCGTCCACTTGCGCCCAGGTCTGCCGTACCAGGGCGTGCGCGTCGGGCGCCTGATCGCCCATGAGCATCGCGAGAATCTGCGCCGCGGTGCGGGTGGCGTAGAACGGCTGCACCAGCGGCTGCGCCAGGCAGACACTACCATCAGCGGCACGCATGTCGTTCCAGCCATCGAGCGCGTGGCTCAGGCTCAGGTGCCAATGGCAATGCGAAGCGGTTTCGTCGTAATAGAGCCCGGCGTGAATGCGCAGGGGAATGTCCTGTAATGCATCTTCGAATCCCAGATCGTGCGGCGCGCTGTAGACCGGGTTGCAGTCCAGCACCAACAGGGCCTCGACCTCCTCGCGCCGTATCGCATCGACCAAGTCGCCCAGGTTCTGGAGCGGCAGCTGCCCCGCGCGAAGCAACTGTACAGGTTCGGTGAAACCGAGCGTCCGACCAATGTTGCCCAGCCGTTGATTGAGCGCGTAGACGGCCGCCTGGATATCCAGCGGCGCATACGGGCCGATCGTAATCAGGCAGCGACCGCGACGCCGGTCGAGCCCTGCCGCGAGCTCGTCGATCCACTGCTGTTCGGTCGTAGGTAACGGTGGTGCCTCACCCTCTCCCAGCGCAGCCGCCAGTGCCTGGACTCGGGCGCGCAGCTCTCCGGGCTCGATACGTCGACGCTCGGTCGCCTTGGCCCCGGTGACGGTCGGCAATGACTCCATGACGAACAGCCGGGCTTCGCCGTCGCCCTTCGCTGCTTGTCTTTTGCGCTCGCTCCAGGCCAGCGCGTGAACCAGCTCGTGCGGGCCCGGACCTAGCCAGTCGTGTTCGAAACTGACGACCCATTCGGCCCGATCGAAATAAGGCCGGATTTCCAGAGCCCGCCCGAACGCGCGTTCGCTGGCTGCATAACGCTGTCCTTCCCACGCTTCGTAGCGGTACAGCCGAGCCTGCGGCCAGCGTTCGACCAGCTCGTCGAGCTGACGCTGAAGGGTCGGCGAACTGCTCGCTCCGAGAAGAATATGCAAGCCGTTCCCGCGAGTTTCATCGAACTGTGCGGCCTGATCCACCGCAAGCAGGGCGAAGGCGTCCCAGGTGCTTTCGCGGCCCTGGAAGCGCGGCGCCTGGGAACGATCCGGGTCATACAGCTGCAGGATTGCGGCCTGGGTAAAAGCGGTCGCCCTCCCCTGGCTGGCCGGATGGTCGGGGTTGCCCTCCAGCTTGGTCGGCCGGCCTACGTGGGTACGGCCCAGCACGGGCTGTGCGTAGCCGGCGAATGCAATCGCCGTGGCGTACCACTGCGCCTGCCCAGGAATGGTCCTCTCCGGCTGCACGACGTAGGTCACGCCCTGCTCGGGGCTGCCACCGCAACCGGCCAACCCGGCCAGCGCCAGCGATGCGCCCATCAGTTGCAGGAAGCGACGGCGGTCCATCTCCGGAGCCAACCCGGGAAACTCGGCGTCAATCAATTCGCCGAATTGCGGATCGTCAGCAAGCTGTTCCAGGCTGCGCCAGTACTCAGGCCCGCCCTTGTTCGCCAGGCGTTGACGAATGGCTGCGTAATCCAGCGGTACGTATTCTTCCATGGTCACCTGTGGCACATGTAGCAGTCGGTGAGATCGTCCGTCCGCACGTGGTGGGTTTCGATCAGCTCTTCACCCAGTTCGCGACGGTTGCGTGGGGTTGACCATCCCATATCGGTGACCGCATGGCGGGGACGTAGATGGGGCGCCGGATCCTCGTGACAGTCCAGGCACCAGCTCATGCTGAAGGTCTCGGCGCGATAGGTCAGCGGCATCGTGTTCACCGGGCCGTGGCAGGTATCGCAGCCGACGCCGGCGTTGACGTGCACCCCGTGGTGGAAGTAGACGAAATCCGGCAGTTCGGTGACGCGATTCCAGCGAATCGGTTTCCCCTCGACCAGGCTTTGCACCACGGGCTGGAGCATGGCTTCATCAGTCCATATCTGCGAGTGACAGCTCATGCAGGTATGAGTCGGCGGCAGTCCGGCAATCGAACTGGTCTCAACAGTGTCATGGCAGTATCGGCAATCGATCTGCAAGCCTCCGACGTGATGCTCGTGGGAAAACGGTACAGGCTGCCGGACGAACCAACCCTTGCCGGTGCGGTAGTCGGAACGATCGAACACGACGGCAGCGGCGAAGGCGCCGGCAACCGTTAATAGGAGCAGGCCCAGGATCAGCCGCAGCCACATGTCAGCCGATCGCGGGAACAGTTGTGCCATGGCGTAGCGGTACCAATTGTATCTATCTGTTTCGTCAACCGCGCCCGCGGTGAGTTCCATTGGCTAGCGACGACAGACGTGAACGAATCGTGAGCGGGCCAGTCCCAAACCGAAAGCGAGACCACAAGCGTCGTCCTAGACCAGATGGCCGGGTTCGCTCGTTTGGCAGCGCTGAAAGGTTCAGCGGGAGCAGTAGTCGGTTCGCGATGGTGTTTCGGCACCATCGGTTGCCAGAGCGCTTCTAAGAAGGCGCAGGATGCCAGGATGGCCGAAGCCGGATGAGCGCCAGGCTCAATAAAAAGGTGCCCTGATGAGCAAAGCGACAGACTGCACGATTATCTACGACGGACAGAAGCTGACCGGCAAAGCCGATCAGCCCCTGGTCGAATTCCTCGGTGAGCACGGCATCGACCTGCCGCATGTCTGCTATCACCCCTCGCTTGGCCCTCTGCAGACCTGCGACACCTGTTGGGTGCTCGTCGATGGTGAGCTGCAGCGTGGCTGCACCTTGCGCACCGCAGAAGGCCTGGCGTTGTCGAGCACCGGGCAGGCACAGTCCGCCCGTGACGAAGGCATGGATCGTCTACTGGCGAAGCACGAGCTGTACTGCACCGTGTGCGAAAACAACAACGACTGCACGCTTCACGACACCGTCGTGAGCATGGACATTCCTATCCAGCGCTACGACTTCCAGCGCACGCCCTATGAGAAAGACGAATCCAACCCGTTCTATACCTACGATCCGGACCAGTGCATCCTCTGCGGTCGCTGTGTCGAGGCCTGTCAGAACGTGGAAGTCAACGAGACCCTGAGCATCGATTTCACCATGGAGCGCCCACGCGTTCTGTGGGACGGCGGGCGCCCGATCGATGAATCGAGCTGCGTCAGCTGCGGTCACTGCGTGACGGTGTGCCCGTGCAACGCCTTGATGGAAAAGACCATGCAGCCGGATGCCGGTCCTTTCACCGCCATTCCGCAGGAGGTGAAGCGGCCGATGGTCGATATCGCCAAGGCTGTCGAGCGTACCATCAGCGCCAGGCCCATCACGGCGATTTCCAAGATGGACAAGCAGTGGCGTCAACCCGAGGTCAAGCGCACCAAGACCGTGTGCACCTATTGCGGTGTGGGCTGTTCATTCGAGATGTGGACACGGGACCGGCAGATACTCAAAGTCCAGCCGGTGGACCATGCCCCGGTCAACGGTATTTCCACCTGTATCAAGGGCAAATTCGCCTGGGACTTCGTTAACGACCCCAAACGCCTGACCACGCCGCTGATTCGTGAAAATGGCAAATTCCGCGAGGCCAGCTGGGATGAAGCACTTGATCTGGTCGCGCGGCGTTTGATGAAGATTCGCGACACCGAGGGCCCGGACAAGATCGGCTTCATCGGCTCGAGCAAGGCGAGCAACGAAGAGGCCTATCTCACGCAGAAAATCGCCAGGCTGATCATCGGCACCAACAGCGTCGACAACTCCTCGCGCTACTGTCAGAACCCCGCTACCAAGGGGCTGTTCCGCACGGTCGGTTACGGCGGAGATGCCGGTACCGTCGAGGACATGGAAAAGGCCGAGCTGATCGTCATCGTCGGCAGCAACCTGTCGGAGAACCATCCAGTCATCGCCTCCAAGCTGAAGGCAGCGCGCAAGCTGCGTGGGCAGAAGCTGATCGTCGCCGACGTGCGCGGGCATGAGATGGCCGAGCGTGCCGATATCTTCCTGCGCCCGAACGCCAGCACAGACATGATCTGGGCGTCGGCCATGGCCCGCTATATTCTGGACAACGATCTGGCCGACACCGAATTTCTCGAGACCAAGGTCAACCAGGTCGCCGAGTACCGCGAGTCGCTTGAGCCCTTCACCATGGCGTTCGCCGAGCAGAAGACTGGGATCCCCAAACAGCAACTGATCGACGCGGCGGAGATGATTGCCCGCGCCGATTCGGTTTGCCTGCTCTGGGCCATGGGCATCACCCAGCACAGCCACGGGGCGGATACCAGCACGGCTCTGTCCAACCTGTTGTTGGTTACCGGCAACTATGGCAAGCCAGGCACCGGTGGTTACC
>CAYZFU010000244.1:4618-4923 GCA_964477725.1 uncultured Halopseudomonas sp. | reverse complement strand
GAGTTCACGATGCTCGAGTTCTACCAGGCTTATGCGGACTACGAAGACAACATGGACCTGACCGAGGAGCTGTTCCGCGAGCTGGCCATGGCGGTACTGGGTAGCACCGACGTGCCCTACCAGGGCAAGGTGTTCCATTTCGGCGAGCCCTTTGCACGTCTATCTGTGTTCGACTCGATCCTCAAGTACAACCCGGACATCACCGCTGCCGACCTGCAGGACCTGAACAAGGCCCGCGCCATCGCGAAAGAGGCTGGCGCGGACGTGAAAGGATTCGAAGGCCTGGGCAAGCTGCAGGTGATGAT
>CAYZFU010000244.1:0-4608 GCA_964477725.1 uncultured Halopseudomonas sp. | reverse complement strand
AGAGCTGGTCGAGCACAAGCTGGAGCAGCCGACCTTCATCACCCGGTATCCGTTCGAAGTGTCGCCACTGGCGCGCCGCAGTGACGACGATCCCAGTGTGACCGACCGCTTCGAACTGTTCATCGGTGGCCGCGAAATCGCCAATGCCTATTCCGAGCTTAACGACGCCGAAGACCAGGCCGAGCGCTTCCATGCCCAGGTTGCCGACAAGGATGCTGGCGATGACGAAGCCATGCACTACGACGCCGACTTCGTGCGAGCGCTGGAGTACGGCATGCCGCCGACAGCGGGAGAGGGCATTGGTATTGACCGCCTGGTGATGCTGCTGACCGATTCGCCATCGATTCGCGATGTGATCCTGTTTCCGCATATGCGACCGGAGCATTGACGCGGCTACGCGCTTTAGCTTCGTGCTGTCAGCGGCAAGCTTCAAGCATTCCGAGTCCGGACGCGCACCGTTCGGCTTGCAGCTGAAAGCTTCTGGCTTGCAGCTTCGACCCGCAGGGGAGTACCCATGGCAGTAAAGCAAAGCGAGCAATATCAACTGGTTATCCGCAGCCTGTCCGACCGGCTGGTGGATGCCCAGGCACCGATCCGTATTCTCGACGCAATCAAGTGGGACGATAACGTTCGCGAGGAATTTTTCCGCAAGCGCTGCAAAAGTCTGCCCGATGTGAGTCCAGACTATTACGCCAGGCGCCCGCTGGGTTTCGATCCGACCGAGCGCCGCGAAGTGTTGCAAGACATCGAGCGCGACATTACCCGCCAGTTGGGGACTTTCAACCCGGTTGGCCAGATCATGCGCCGCATGTGCCGCGAGTATCGAATGGTCATCCGCATGGTCGAGGCGCGGGGCAAGCCGGACTTTGGCCTGATTTCGCAAGAGCTATACGGCTCGGCGTCCGATGCCTTCCATGCTGGCGACCCGACGCTGACCGACCTAGGCATGATGCTCAGCGAGTCCCTGGCCAACATAGGTACTGACCTGGGCCGCGAGCCGAAAACCATCGCCGCGCCCGAAGCGGTAGCGATTTTACAAGAACGGATGGACCAGGCGTTCCCCGACGACCGAGCGGTTCGCGTGTTCGAATCCGATGGCATCGTTGCCGACGCGGCAGCAGGCGCCGACTACATCAAGATCCGCAGCGACGCGATGTTCAATCAGCGCGACCTGAAGCTTTTGGCAGTGCATGAAGGCTTGGTACACGTGGCAACCAGTCTCAATGGTCAGCATCAGCCGATCTGCACCTTTCTGGCCAAGGGGCCGCCGTCGTCGACGGTTACCCAGGAAGGCCTGGCGATCCTGATGGAAGTCATCACCTTCGCCTCGTATCCGGCGCGTCTACGCAAACTGACCGACCGCACCCGGGCGATTCAGCTCGCCGAATCCGGTGGTGATTTTCTCGATGTGTTTCAGTTCTACCGTGACGAGGGTTATGCCAAGGAAGACAGTTACAACAATGCCAGCCGGGTATTCCGGGGGTCGAGCCCGGACGGCTTGCCATTTACCAAAGACCTGGCGTACCTGAAGGGCTTCATTCTGACGGACAACTACATTCAGCTGGCGGTCCGCAAGGGCAAACTGCAGCAGATCCCGCTGTTGTTCTGCGGCAAGACCACACTTGAAGATATGCGAACCCTGGGCCAGCTGGTCGAGGAAGGTCTGGTCGTGCCGCCGCGCTACCTGCCCGAGCCGTTTGCCGACCTGAATGCATTGAGTGCCTGGATGTGCTTTTCCGGGTTCCTGAACAATCTCAGCCTCGATCGTATCGAAGCTGATTATGCGAATATCCTCTGACGGAGCGACGTATGGCCGAGAAGCAGGAAGTGAACAAGCTTCCGTTGATCCTGACCGCAATGGGTACGGTATTCTTCACCGTCATGGTGCTGCATCTGTATGGCTATCTGAATATTGTTCGTGAAGAAGAAGGCCTGCTGCTCGCCGAATTCGGTCTGGTGACGGTGGGATCGGAAGAGGCCGGTCAGTTGCGCAGCCGGGCGGCGGACCAAGTGGCCGAATGTGTCGATGGCGTTCTTGTCCTGCACGACGCCAGGCATAACGGCTTATCAGGCTTACTGGTCGACCAGCGTCAGCGCGTAGTGCGCTGCAACGCGCAATCCGTTCCGGTAGCAGAATAAGCATGAAGGGCCGCGATGTGCAGCTGGAAGCGGGCTGGAAAGAGGCGCTGGCCGCGGAATTCAACCAGCCCTATATGCAACAGCTGCGCGCTTTTCTGCTCGAGCAGAAAACGGCTGGCAAACAGGTGTATCCGCCTGGGCCGCTGATTTTCAATGCGCTCAACAGTACGCCGCTGGACGACGTGAAGGTGGTCATTATCGGTCAGGATCCTTACCACGGGCCCGGTCAGGCCCATGGCCTGTGTTTTTCCGTGCCGGCCGGGGTCCCCGTGCCGCCGTCGCTACAGAACATCTTCAAGGAGCTCCAGCGCGACCTGTCGCTGCCGATTCCCCGGCACGGCTGCCTGCAAGGCTGGGCCGAACAGGGCGTGTTACTGCTCAATGCGGTGCTCACCGTTGAGCACAGCCAGGCCGGTTCTCACGCCAACCGCGGCTGGGAACGCTTCACTTCACGAATCATCGATGTGTTGAACGAGCGGCGCGAGCATCTGGTGTTCATGCTCTGGGGCAGCTATGCGCAGAAAAAGGGGCAGCAGATCGACCCCGAGAGACACCTGGTGTTGAAGTCAGTGCATCCTTCGCCACTATCCGCGCATCGCGGCTTCATCGGCAACGGACATTTTTCGCTGGCCAACGACTATCTGCGGCAAAAGGGCCGCACTCCGATCGACTGGCAGCTTCCTCCCGCCTGACTGCTGACGGAATCGATGGCTTGTCTTACTCTTTGGGTGCTTTTCCATCCAATCGGAGGCTGCCATGGAACACGCACTGACTCCTTATACCGCGCTGGTCCCACGTACCGACAAGCTGGTCGTGCAGAAGGTGGGGTATACCGCGCTGGTCACCATTGATAATCCACCGGCGAACACCTGGGACACCGATACCCTGCACGGGCTGGTCGAGCTCGTCGAGCATCTGAACGACGATCCGGAGATCTATGCGCTGGTGATTACCGGACGCGGCCGCCGGTTTTTCTCTGCTGGTGCCGACCTGCGCCTGTTTGCCGACGGAGACAAAGCGCAGGCGCGAGCGGTCGCCCGGCTGTTCGGTCAGGCATTCGAAGCCCTGCGTGACTTTGCTGGCGTATCCATCGCGGCAATCAACGGATACGCGATGGGCGGCGGGCTGGAGTGTGCGCTCGCATGCGATATACGTATTGCCGAGCGCGAAGCGCAGCTGGGTCTGCCGGAAGCAAGTGTCGGCCTGCTGCCCTGTGCTGGCGGCACCCAGGCGCTGGCATGGTTGGTCGGCGAGGGGTGGGCCAAGCGCATGGTCCTCTGCGGCGAGCGCATCGATGGCGTCAAGGCTGAGCGGATCGGATTGGTAGAAGAAGTGGTAGAGGAAGGGCGGGCGCTGACCACCGCTCTACGTCTCGCCGCTCAGGTTGGTCGGCAGAGCCCGCAGGCGGTGAAACAGTCGAAGCAACTCATTCAGGCCGGGCGTAACCGCCCGATCAACGCGGTGTTAAGCGAAGAGCGGGAGCGCTTCGTGGACCTGTTCGATCTGGACGATACGACCGAAGGAGTCGCTGCCTTCCTGCAGAAGCGTCCACCGCAATGGCGCAACCGGTGATGGCACTGCTCGCGTCACCCGCAAGGCGGCGAGCACGCTTGCCGCCGGTCTCGCTAGCCGAGTAGCTGCATCGCAGCTTCCATTTCCGCGGACAGGTCCTCGTCTTCTTCATCCTCGTAAGGGTTCAGGCCCAGCTTGGCGAACGCAGGAATCTGGCCGCAGTCGATACTGGCGCAAGGGTGGTCAGTGCCAGCGAGGCTTTGCAGTACCGCAACCTGGATAATGTCCGCATAGTCGACTTCAGCAGAATTGCGTTTGAAATCCAGGTGCTGGGTGGGAACATGACGCAATGGCAGCGGGAAGTCCCAGGCTTGAAGGATCCGGTCCCCCAGGATCGGATGGATGCGTTCGATCACCAGGTCGAGGCTTTTCTCGTCGGCCAGCAGTTCTTCGTGTTCCTCGGCATAGCTGAGAATCGGCAGCACGCCTATCTGGTGAACCAGGCCGCCAAGAGTAGCCTGATCGGGCTTGAGCCGGGTGTAGTGACGGCACAGCACATGGCTGATACCGGCCACCTCGGTGCTGCGAGACCATACCTGACGCATTTTCGCATCGATCAGGTCTGATGTGGCCTGGAACATCTGCGCCATCGCCAGGCCGATCGCCAGGTTGGCGGTGTAGGTTACGCCCATCCGATTGACAGCCATGCCGAGATCGGTGATCTCCTGCCGCGTGCGCAACAGCGGACTGTTTACCACTTTGATGAGGCGGGCGCTAAGCGCAGCGTCGGTGCTGATCTCCCGCACCAGGTGCGGGATGCTGACATCCGGGTCTTCTGCGGCCTCACGAACCCGCAGTGCAACCTCTGGAAGCGTGGGCAGAACCAGCTCGTCCCTGTCGATCGCTTCCATGAGCTGTTCTTGAACACGTTGGGCCAGATCTGTCATTGGGGTATCC
>CAYZFU010000243.1:0-4935 GCA_964477725.1 uncultured Halopseudomonas sp. | reverse complement strand
TGAGCAGAAGGGTCAGGCCGCCGCGTCCCTCAAGGCGCGACTGCTCAAGGCCGAGCCGCTTGACCGGGCCGAACTGGCTTCCATCAAGCAGCACGAGCTGATCACCCGCGGCATCGGCTACCTTAGCCGTCCGAAGGACGTCACCCCCAAGGATGGCGATCCGTTCCTGTCGTGCTGCGTCGCGGCTCTGGCCGGGCCTGTCGGTGAACCGGACTATCGGTACTTCGACACCATCGTCGCCACCCCTGAAGCCGAGCACCTGGTTCGCCGGTGCGTGCAGGCCATCGAAGGGGACCGCAAGGTGCTGATCGCCTTCAAGTTGAACGACATGAAGATCGATCCGTACATCCGCACCAAGGGTGAGCGCGCCGGGGAGCCGGGAGCGAGCCTGGAATCGACGCTGATCCACATCGGTCTGATCAAGATCGACGGCACGCAGGTCTATCCGACGAACCAGGCGCAGGCCGAGGACGCACCCGCGCCCGAAGCCGAGGACGCCGCCGACACCGCTGCCGACCAGCCTGTCAAGCCCGCCGAGCGCGAGCCCGCAGGTGAAGTCGAAGAGCAGGAGCCGGCATTGGCTGCTTCGTTCTGATCCGGCATGGCCCCTCACGGGGCCTTGCCTTTTTCCTATTCCTCAAGGAGAAGCATCATGGCAGTCACATCGGCACCCGAGAAATCGGCCACGCCCATCATCGTCCCGGGCCAGCTCGCGCTGCGCACCATTCACGGCCGCAACGGAAAGTTCAATGTTGGCAAGCTCGAATGCCAACTCGGAAAATTCACGATTAAAGACGCGGAGTTGGAGCAATACCCCGAGGGCAAGTACCAAGGGGAGTTCGTTCTTCGCTACATCTTCCTCAAAGGCTATCCGATCAGCGACGGCAGCATGCGTTTCGAGATGCGCGCCAACCTGGACGGTATGACACTTTTCGGCATCGACAAGCTGAGCAAGGCCGAAGCACATAGCTTCGCCCCGCAGGAAGTCGATCCGCTCGATGAAGAGCAAGGGACGCAGCCTGTGGCAACGCCGGCCAAGCCCGCCAAGGCATCCAGGTCCGCCAAACCTGCACCCGTGCAGGCGTCCGCGGACCCGCTGGTCGATACCACGCCCTTCGGCGTGGACGCGCCGCCTGCTGCGGCTGCTGCCGCCGGCAGCACCGAGGATGGCGACGCCGCGCTGTTCGGCCTGTTGTGGCCGCTGGGCGAGTCCGTGAAGCTGGATTCGACCATCGACCGCCGCGCCCTGCGCGCGCAGATCGCCCGCCTGGGCGAACTGGGCTACGCGCTGGACTTCAAGACGCAGGAGTGGAGCCGCCAGGCCGAACTGCAACCTGCGTGATTGCGGACGCCGCATCCGCGGTGTTCTTCATCCACCCGCCGGGGTTCCTTCCCCATGCGGGGGGAGGCCTCGGCTTTCTTCTGGAGGTCTCCATCATGTCCACCATCGCTTGCGATACACCCCGTTCCGCGCTGGACGAAACCGCGTGGCGCGCCGTTTGCAAGACGGCCGCCGAGCATGCCCAACGTGGTTGCGGCCTGTCCTGGGATCACTGGGTCACGCTTTTCAGCTCGGAGATCGACGCGCAAGCCAGTCGGTTGCCGCATGACCAGCGCACTCAAGCGCTGGAAATCGCGACCCGGGAATGGGACTACGCAACACCTGCCGAACGGCAGGAAACCCAGGACTGGAATGCGGAGCATGGCTACTGCTCGCATGGGATCGAGTTCGGCTACTGCCCGGCCGGTTGTGATCGCGACGATGACGACTGGGACTGAGGGCAAAGCATAGGTTCCTTCGCCGCACACGCGGCATTTCCATCACCCGCTGGGGGTTCTTCCCCACGGGGAGGCCTCCGGCTTTACTTCTTCAGGAGGCCTCTCATGGGCTGGTATTTCTCACCTCAATCGCGGTCTGAACTGATCGCGGAACTGATCGCACAGCAGGAGACCGAGCGCGCCAGCGTGAAGGTCATCGCCCACACGCTGCGCGGCAACGTCCTCTGGTCCGTCGCGGAAGTGACGGCCAAGGCCGAAGGCGTGCATCGTGATCTCGCACCGGGCCAGTCCCTGCGCTACATCCGCTGCGATCTTCTGGAACGCAGCGGCAACCAGTGGGGCTACAAGCCGCTGGACGAGTCCATGCACCCGTACTACTACTCGTGCCCGTTGAGCTACCTCGACATGGCGCCGGAGCAGTCCGCCGACTGGCGTGCAGGCGTTCGCGCCTACCACGCGCGGCGTCGCACCCCCACGGCATCCACGGCACCCGCCGCGGCGCTGTTGGCCTGAGTCAGGAGGAACCGACATGGACCCGATCCTGGCTGCGCTCCCCGCCTCGCTGTTGAAGCTCGTTGAAGGCAGTTTGTCCAACGACGAACTTTCCTCCGACGAAGAAATGCTGGGGTACTTCATCGACAACGGCCTCACCGAGGAGCAGGCACGGCAGGCACTGACCTACCGCGACCAGTACCTCAACAACATCTACCTGGACGGCTTCACGCCGATCACCGCGGTGGACGAGGCGCTTCACTTCAACCCGCACACCCGGCAGTTCGAGCCGGACTGAGCGATTTTCTTCCACCCCCCGGGGCAGTACTTGCCCCAGCGGGCGATGCTGTTCCCGTTCATCCGAGGACACCACCATGCCCACCAATACTTCTTCCACGCTGTACCGCATCGACGAATGCCCGGACGTGATGGCCGACGCCTGCGTCGGCGATGACCAGGGCAACCTGATCTTCCTGTCCATCTGGGCGCGCGACACCGCCGTCCAGCAGTTCCTCGCTCGCCTGACCCTCGGGCGCGACGAGCAGGGACTGGACCAGTTCCACGTCATCACCGACCAGGGCGGCAGCGTCCCGGTATTCATCGGCAACGTCGATCGCCTGGAAAAGCGCATCACGCGCGCGTACCGGCGGACGCTGTTCGGCTCGCTGTCCAACGTGTGGCTGTTCGACCGGCGCTGCGTCAAGCCCGACAAGGCCAACGCCAGCGCACTGGCACTGCTGCCACAGGGCAGCGCCCACCGGCTTGACCGCCTGTGGATGCTGGTGCGGGACACCTGCCCGTTGCCGCTGCTCGACCACTGGCGCGAGACCGTGCTGGAACTGCTGCAAACCCGCGAGATGCTGGCCCGCCTTCCGTTCGCCCTCGGGCCGTTGGAAGGCCATCGGCTCGCCATCGACGTGCCGGCGCTGACCCTGGCGCTGGGTTCCCTGATCCGCAGTGACGTGCTCACGGCCTATCCGTATCCGGCCAAGATCTGGACGCCGGAAGCGGTAGCGGCCTGACCCACCCACGGAGGCACGCCTTGGCGTGCTTCCGCCATTCATCCCCCGCCAACCAGGAGACTTCCATGGCCCTCATGTTCCCGCGGCTCGCCCGCAATTTCGCCAAGAACGGTTACTACCCAACCGACGAACCCACGCTCGAAAGAGCCCTCAACGCACTGATGCCCAGCGACGGGCCGATGTGCATCCTTGATCCCTGCGCCGGCGAAGGCGTGGCGATCGCCGAAGCCGCCCACGCCCTCGGGCGCGAGCAGGCCAAGGCGTTCGCGGTCGAGTTCGACGCGGAGCGGGCACGCCATGCCCGCGGCCTGGTCGATCACTGCCTACACGCGGACCTGATGGACACGATGGTCTCCAAGCAGTCCTTCGGGCTGCTCTGGCTGAATCCGCCGTATGGCGACCTGTCCAAGGACATCAACGGCAACATCGGCTATCAGGGCCAAGGCCGCGCCCGTCTCGAAAAGCTGTTCTATCAGCGCAGTCTGTCGTTGCTGCAATACGGCGGCGTGCTGGTCTTCATCGTCCCCGGCTACGTGCTCGACGCGGAGCTGGTCGGCTGGCTGACACGCCACTACACGGACCTGCGCATCTACCGAGCGGTGGAGACGCAGTTCAAGCAGGTGGTGATCTTCGGCCGTCGGGTGCGTCAGCGCGAGCTGGCGTCGGATTCGATTAAGGCCGTGCGCAATCTGCTGCTGCAGGTTGGGCTTGGCGAAGTCGAACCCGAGGAACTGCCGAGCGACTGGCCGTTCCTGCCGTACATCGTCCCCGCCAGTCCGGCCGAGCCGGAGCACTTCTTCCGCGTGACGATGGAGCCCGAACAGTTCACCGACGAGGTTGGCAGGCTGCAAGGTCTCTGGCCGTCTCTGGACACGCACCTAGGGGCCGCGCAGCAATCGCTGCGTCCACCGGCGCGGGCCTTGTCCCACTGGCATCTCGCCCTGGCTTTGGCCGCGGGTGCGATTTCCGGCGTCGTGCGCTCCCAGACCGGGCGCGTGCTCGTCGTCAAGGGTGACACCCACAAGGACAAGACGCTCCAGCGGGAATTCACCGAACGCGACGACGGCTCCATCGCCGAGACCCGCATCCTCACCGACAAGTTCGTGCCCGTCATCCGCGCGTGGGACATGACGCCTGGCTCCCCGACACGGGGCGAGGTGCTGACCATCCGCTAATCCCCCGGACGCCTGACGTCCTGCTGCACTTCATCGAAGGAGAAACACCATGCTCTCACGTCTGTTCCAGCGGCCCGCGCCGCACAAGCAACCCTTGTTCGCACCGGCCTCGTTGCAGTTGAGCGAAAAGGTGCACTGGCTGGCCCGCCGAGGTCTCATCGATCCCTTGTCCTATGTACAGCGCCACGTGCGCGGCGACTGGGGCGAGATCGACGAGGCCACCCGCCAGGCCAACGATGTCGCACTCGATCAGGACAACCTGATGATCTCCCAGTACCGCATCACGCCGGAGTTGGTGCTGATCGTGAAGACCAGCGAAGACCACCAGACCACGGTGGTCCAGCTTCCCGAAGAGCGCGACCTGATCTGAAGGCACCACCTCGTCATCCCATCCACCTGACGGAGCCACTTCACTCCGCCAGGGGTGTCGTGGCTCAATAACCTTTCAAGGAGGAGCCCATGGCATC
>CAYZFU010000242.1:0-4965 GCA_964477725.1 uncultured Halopseudomonas sp. | reverse complement strand
CCAGATACACAAGAACGCCCAGCGTCGCGAACTGGGTGAAAAGCACACCGCCGTACAACCCCTCCCGCGTCTTGCCCGGACTGACGTTGGGTAACAGCTTGTTGCGGCCGAAGTTCTTCCCGGCAACATAGGCGCCGATGTCGGCAATCCATATCAACAGCAGAACAGCCAGAATCAGCAGCAGGCCGGACGGCTGTTCCCGCAGCCAGACCAGGCCGTACCAGGCAGGAAGCAGTACGACAATGCCGAAGAGCTGGCAAACCATCGATCCGGCCCAGATGCCACGTCCGTTGGGGTACCGGATGATGAGGACCGTCGCGAACACCCACCAGATCACAGCAGGTACGAACAGATACTCCGGCGGCCAGGCGTCGCGATACAGACCGACCATCAGCAGAGCGATAGCCAGAGCGTAGATGATCCGACCTTTGTGCGTTGTTTCCCCACCGAGCCGCGCCCACTCCCAGGCAGCCAGCGCAACGATCGCGCCAACGAACAGAGCGAAGAGCATCCCTTCCAGGAACACGAAGCCGGCGATCGCCAGCGGGGCGAGAATAACGGCGGTTATGATGCGTTGTTTTAGCATCAGGACTCCGCCGCTAACTGTTCGCTGGTCCTGCCGAACCGGCGCTGACGCTTGGCGAAGTCGGCCAACGCTGCGCGCAAGGCGTCGTGCTTGAAATCCGGCCAGTACAGATCGGAAAAATAAAGCTCGGCGTAGGCGATCTGCCAAAGCAGAAAGTTACTCACCCGCCGCTCACCGCCGGTACGGATGCACAGGTCCGGCAACGGCCACTCCGCAGTGCACAGACGCTCCTGGACATCCTGTTCGTCGATCGCTGCAGCGTCGAGCCGGCCGGCCTGGGCTTCAATGGCCAGGCGTCGTGCAGCCTGAGCGATATCCCACTGGCCACCGTAATTTGCAGCAACCACCAGGGTCAGACCCGTGTTGTCGGCCGTCAACGCCTCGGCTTCGGCCATGGCCTTCTGTAGCTCGGATGAGAACCGCGAGCGGTCGCCAACGATCCGCAGACAGATGTCGTTCTCGGCCAGCTTGCGCACCTCGCGGCGTAGGGCACTGAGGAACAGGTCCATCAGCGCACTTACCTCGTCGGCGGGTCGGTTCCAGTTTTCGCTGGAGAAGGCGAACAGCGTCAGCACTTCGACCCGCTCTTCAGCGCACACTTCGATGACCGCACGCACCGCGTCGACACCGGCCTTGTGGCCGGCGACACCGGGAAGGAAGCGCTTGCGCGCCCAGCGGTTGTTTCCGTCCATGATAATGGCCACATGGCGGGGAACGGACGGGGGACGACCAGCTGTTGTCATATTATTCATGAGTCAATGGGGGACGACGGCTCAGATGGCCATCAGATCCGATTCCTTGGCTTCCAGCGCCTTGTCGATCTCGGCGATGTATTTGTCGGTCAACTTCTGGACCTCGTCCGCTGCACGACGTTCCTCGTCTTCGCTGATTTCCTTTTCCTTTTGCAGGTCCTTCAACTGACTCAGAGCGTCGCGACGAATGTTGCGCACGGCTACCCGTGCGTTCTCGGCTTCGGAGCGCGCCTGCTTGGTGAAACCCTTGCGAGTCTCTTCGGTCAGTGCGGGCATCGGCACGCGGATAGTGGTGCCGGCAGTCGCCGGATTGAGACCGAGGTCAGACGTCATGATCGCCTTTTCCACAGCCTGAATCATGCTGCGGTCGAAGACAGTCAACGCCAAGGTGCGGGAGTCTTCGACGTTGACGTTTGCCACTTGGCGCAGCGGTGTGTCGCTTCCGTAGTAGGACACCATGACGCTGTCGAGAATGCTCGGGTGGGCACGGCCTGTACGTATCTTGGCGAACGCGTGGTCCAGCGCCTCGACCGACTTTTTCATGCGCTCCTGCGCATCTTTCTTGATTTCGTTGATCATCGATTAGCCCTCGATCAGAGTTCCTTCGGCGCTTCCTACCACTGCGTTGAGCAGCGCGCCGGGCTTGTTCATGTTGAAAACCCGTAGCGGCATCTTGTGGTCCCGGATCAGGCAGATCGCGGTGAGATCCATGACGCCCAGCTTCAGATCCAGCACCTGGTCATAACTGAGCGTATCGAACCGCTGAGCGTTGGGATCCTTCATCGGATCGGCATTATACACCCCGTCGACCTTGGTCGCCTTGAGTACCAGATCAGCGTCCACCTCGATGCCGCGCAGGCAGGCTGCTGTATCAGTGGTGAAAAACGGATTGCCGGTGCCGGCCGAAAAAATTACCACGTCACCGCCAGCGAGGTAGCGCATGGCTTTTCGGCGATCGTAGTGCTCAGTCACGCCCTCCATGGTGATGGCCGACATGACGCGGGTCTGGATGTTCGAGCGCTCAAGCGAATCGCGCATGGCCAGAGCGTTCATGACAGTGGCCAGCATACCCATGTGATCGCCGGTAACGCGGTCCATACCGACCGAGTGCAGTGCGGCGCCGCGGAATAGATTGCCGCCCCCGATGACCAGACCAACCTGGACGCCGATGCCGACCAGCTGACCGACTTCCAGGGCCATGCGATCCAGCACCTTCGGGTCGATACCGAAGTCTTCGGTACCCATTAGCGCTTCACCGCTGAGTTTGAGAAGGATCCGCTTGTATTTGGGCTGGCGGCTGCTGGGTACCTGGGCCATCAATTCACTCTCCTGCGATAAAGGGAGAAAAACTCAACAAGTCCCACCAAGACCGTGCTGATGGCCACTTGTTCAGTGTTTCAAAAAAGAGGCCTCACGCCTGCGCGGGAAGCCTCTGGACGACCGTATTGCAGACGTCCCGCGGAGCGTCTGCAGTGCCGCGGTCAACGGACACTATTACTGCTTGGAGGCAGCAACCTGGGCAGCAACTTCAGCAGCGAAGTCGGTTTCGGCGCGCTCGATGCCTTCACCCACTTCGAAGCGGATGAACGATACAACTTCCGCGCCGGCCTTCTTCGCCAGATCACCAACCTTGATTTCGGGATCCTTGACGAACGGCTGCTCGACCAGACTGGCTTCGGCCAGGAACTTGTTGATGCGGCCTTTCACCATGTTTTCCACGATGTTGTCCGGCTTGCCGGCAATCTTGTCCGCGTTCAGCGCCAGGAAGATTTCCTTTTCCTTGGCCACAGCTTCTTCGGAAACCTGGGAAGGATCAACGAACTGCGGATTGCTGGCTGCTACGTGCATGGCGATATCGCGCGCCAGCTCCTCGTTTCCGCCCTTGAGGTTGACAACCACACCGATGCGATGACCGTGCAGGTAGGCACCGATCACGTCGCCTTCGACACGGGCCAGACGACGGATATTGACGTTCTCGCCAGTCTTGGCGACCAGCGCCTCGCGTGCGCTTTCCTGATCGGCAACCAGCGGAGCAGCATCGGTATAACCCGCTTCGAAAGCCTTCTCCAGGCTCGCGCTGACGAATGCCTTGAAGTCATCCTGAAGAGCCAGGAAATCCGTCTGCGAATTGACTTCGATGATGACAGCCGTCTTGTTGTCGGCAGACACCTTGGCTGCAATCGCGCCTTCAGCGGCAATGTTGCCCGCCTTTTTCGCAGCCTTGATCGCGCCAGAGGCACGCATGTCGTCGATCGCCTTTTCAATATCGCCATCGGCGGCAACCAGAGCCTTCTTGCATTCCATCATGCCCTGGCCGGTACGCTCGCGCAGTTCCTTGACCATTGCTGCAGTGATCTGTGTCATGAATGATTCCTCTCGAATGGCTTGATTCTGTACTGCCCCGGCTTGGCGGGACAGGTCGTTCATGGTGCGTTGAGCATATTGCAAAAAGGGGGCATAGCCCCCTTTTCGATACGGCAAATAGCGCGCCGAAAACCCGCTTAGCCTGCCGAAGCCTCGGTAGCAGATGCTTCTTCTTCGACGAACTCGTCGGCACCACCACCGTTGTTCTTGCCACGCAAGACAGCGTCGGCCATCGCAGCGGCGTACAGCTTGATCGCGCGAATGGCGTCGTCATTGCCGGGGATGACGTAATCAACGCCTTCCGGGCTGCTGTTGGTATCGACGATACCGATGACCGGGATACCCAGCTTGTTGGCTTCGGTGATAGCGATGCGCTCGTGCTCGACGTCGATAACGAAGATCGCATCAGGCAGGCCGCCCATATCCTTGATGCCGCCGAGGCTGCGATCGAGCTTCTCGAGATCGCGCGAACGCATCAGAGCTTCTTTCTTGGTCAGCTTGGAGAAAGTGCCATCCTGAGCCTGCGCTTCCAGGTCGCGCAGACGCTTGATCGACTGACGGATGGTCTTGTAGTTGGTGAGCATGCCGCCCAACCAACGATGGTCAACGTAGGGCATACCAGCGCGGCTCGCTTCTTCAGCAATGATCTTGCTGGCAGCGCGCTTGGTGCCGACGAACAGCAGCTTGTTCTTGCCGGCAGCCAGCTTCTCCACAAAGCTCAGAGCTTCGTGGAACATCGGCATGGTCTTTTCCAGGTTGATGATGTGAATCTTGTTGCGGGCGCCGAAAATGAACTTGCCCATTTTCGGGTTCCAGTAACGGGTCTGGTGGCCGAAGTGCGCACCGGCCTTCAGCATGTCACGCATAGAGACTTGGGTCATGATAACTCCATTAAAGTCGGGTTGGGCCTCCACGCATCCCAGTGTCCAACCCCGTAGGGCACCCAGGGCACTGTGTCGATACGTGTGCGGTTTTAGTGTCACCTGACGCGATCGCGTTATCTCAGGCGCGGCGCTTTATACCATATCGAGGCTAGCGAGAAAAGTTCGATATGCCGAGCGGCCCGAACCCGGAGACGCGGGAGTCGCTCAACAGCGGGCGGCTTGTCTGATAAACTCTCTCGTTTGTTCAGCTTGCGTGCCTTGCGGCGCCGTACTAATGAGAGAGCCTTCATGACAGTAACCATCAAGACTGCGGAAGATATTGCCGGCATGCGCGTGGCCGGCCGCCTGGCGGCCGAGGTGCTGGAAATGATCGGCGAGT
>CAYZFU010000241.1:0-4967 GCA_964477725.1 uncultured Halopseudomonas sp. | reverse complement strand
CACCAGTTTCTTGCCGGTCAGGCGGAACAGAAAGTCTGCGCCCAGCTTCAGCGCGCCGGTACCGCCGAGCGACTGCGCAGTGATCAAACGGCCGGACTCGACGATCGACGACTCCGTGCCGAACAGCAGCTTCTGCACGGCCAGGTCGTACGGCGCCAGGCCTTCGATCGGCAGATACGAGCGCGGCGCATGTTCAGCAACACGCGCTTCTTCGGCGGCCTGTACGGCGCGCAGCAAAGGCACCTTGCCTGCTTCGTCGTAGTACACCCCCACGCCCAGGTTGACCTTTTCCGCGCGCAGATCGGCGTTATAGGTTTCGTTCAGGCCCAGAATCGGATCGTGCGGGGCCATTTCGACAGGGAAGAACAGACTCATGGTATCGGGGGTACTCGAGACAGGTGAATGTGAGGGTGTCGGCGAATGCCGCTTGCGGCCGCATATTATAGACGTACCGAACAGGCGATGCGAGTGGCGCGGCGGACCCTTGAAACCATCCGACGCGGCCACCACTCTGATGGTCACAGGTGCCAGTGTTATGCTGGGGGCACGCAATCAAGAGGCGAAAGCGGTACTCATGAGCCAGTTCAAGCTGCAAACCCGGTTCAAGCCGGCAGGCGATCAACCCGTAGCCATTCATCAGCTGGTGGAAGGGCTGGAGGCGGGGCTGTCGCACCAGACGCTGCTGGGTGTGACCGGTTCCGGCAAGACCTTCACCATCGCCAATGTGATCAGCCAGGTACAGCGCCCGGCCATCATCATGGCGCCGAACAAGACGCTGGCCGCCCAGTTGTACGGCGAGTTTCGCGAGTTCTTCCCGAACAATGCAGTCGAGTATTTTGTTTCCTATTACGACTATTACCAGCCGGAAGCCTATGTGCCGTCCTCCGACACCTTCATCGAAAAGGACGCCTCGATCAACGATCATATCGAGCAGATGCGGCTCTCGGCGACCAAGGCGCTGCTGGAGCGCCCGGATGCGATCATCGTCGCCACCGTCTCGGCTATCTATGGTCTGGGCGATCCGTCCTCCTATCTGCGTATGGTGCTGCATATCAGCCGCGGCGATCAGCTCGACCAGCGCACCATGCTCCGCCGCCTGGCCGAGCTGCAATACACGCGCAACGACATGGAACTGGCGCGAGCGACCTATCGGGTACGCGGCGATGTCATCGACGTATTCCCGGCTGAATCGGATCTCGAGGCGATCCGGATCGAGTTGTTCGACGACACCGTCGAAAACATCAGCTTCTTCGACCCGCTAACAGGTGAAGTCTTACGTAAGGTTCCGCGCGCAACTATCTATCCCAAATCACATTATGTGACGCCACGTGAGAATCTTGTGGATGCGGTCGAGCGGATCAAGGCCGAGCTGAAAGAGCGTCTGGATTACCTGCATCAGAACAATAAACTGGTCGAGGCGCAGCGTCTTGAGCAGCGCACGCGCTTCGACATGGAAATGATCATGGAGCTCGGCTACTGCAACGGCATCGAGAACTACTCGCGCTATCTCTCCGGTCGCGCACCGGGCTTGCCACCGCCGACGCTGTATGACTACCTGCCGGCTAACGCGCTGTTGATCATCGACGAATCGCACGTGTCGGTACCGCAGGTTGGTGCCATGTACAAAGGCGACCGTTCGCGCAAGGAAACCCTCGTCGAATACGGCTTCCGTCTGCCATCGGCATTGGATAACCGCCCGATGCGCTTCGACGAGTGGGAGTCGATTTCGCCGCAGACCATATTCGTTTCGGCGACTCCCGGCCCTTACGAGGCCGAGCATGCCGGGCGGGTGGTCGAGCAGGTGGTGCGTCCGACCGGTCTGGTCGATCCAGTCATCGAGGTGCGCCCGGCGCGCACCCAGGTAGACGATCTGCTTTCCGAGATCGGTCAGCGCGTCGCGCAAAACCAGCGAGTGCTGGTGACCACCCTGACCAAACGCATGGCAGAAGACCTGACCGACTACCTTGCCGACCACGGCGTGAAGGTGCGCTATCTGCATTCAGATATCGACACGGTCGAGCGCGTGGAGATCATTCGCGACCTGAGAATCGGTACTTTCGATGTACTAGTCGGCATTAACTTGTTGCGCGAAGGTCTTGATATGCCTGAAGTTGCGCTCGTTGCAATTCTGGACGCCGACAAGGAAGGCTTCCTGCGTTCGGAGCGTTCGCTGATTCAGACCATCGGCCGTGCTGCACGAAATCTCAACGGCAAGGCGATTCTCTATGCCGACCAGATGACCGGCTCCATGGAGCGCGCGATCAACGAGACCGAGCGTCGCCGGGAAAAACAGATCGCCTTCAATCTCGAGCACGGCATCACGCCCAAGGGCGTCACCAAGAGCGTGGCGGACATCATGGAAGGGGCGGTGGTACCCGGCAGCCGCTCGAACAAGCGCAAGAAAGCTCAGGCGGCAGAAGAGGGTGGTGAATACGCGGTCAACCTGCGCTCGCCCTCGGAAATCACCAAGCGGATTCGCCAGCTGGAAGAGAAGATGTTCCAGGCGGCGCGGGATCTGGAATTCGAGGCGGCTGCGGGGATTCGAGACGAGATCACCAAGTTGCGCGATCAGTTGAAGAAGGTCTGACCGGGGCGGCCGAGCGCGCCGAGGACGACGCTGTTACTTTACCGGTCTGCAGGAACTCTCCGTAGGCATATGGCAGCGCGGGTTCTTCTTCGCGGTCATGCCCGCTCCCACACAGGGCAGCGAGGACCATCTCCTGTGGGAGCGCACCTGGGCGCGAAGGGTTTTGCGGGTTCTTCTTCGCGGTCATGCCAGCTTCCATAAAGGGCAGCGAGGACCATCTCCTGTGGGAGTGCACCTGGGCGCGAAGGGGTTTTGCGGGTTCTTCTTCGCGGTCATGCCCGCTCCCACAAAGGTTCACGGTCATGCCCGCCTCCACAGCAAGCGGCGGGTACCCCTGCTAAATCGGGCGCTTCGCACCTGTCTTCATTTAAATCGTATTTTTTCAGTCAGTTACGCTTGACAAGGTTCCGAGCCGTGCGTAAAGTTCGCGGCCATTGCAGGCACGTAGCTCAGTTGGTTAGAGCACCACCTTGACATGGTGGGGGTCGTTGGTTCGAATCCAATCGTGCCTACCAAACAAACCCGCACTGCACGGGGCTTAGAGGGCGATTCCGAAAGGGTCGCCCTTTTTGTTTGGGATCTTGGGAAAACGCATCACTTTGGTGGCTCGGCTCCGCACTTGCCCGTGCTCAGCTCTCCCATGCCTCTCCCGGTGATACCGGGTCATCGCTTCGCCGGCGTGACCCTCCCATTCCTCCGTGCCGAAGCCCTGCTGCCAGCCTCAGCTAACCTCCGCGGTCACTTCGTCCATACCCGATAACCTCGTCTCCTCACTGCTCGCTCGGATGCTCCGTGCACCAGGCCAACCGGGAATCAAAAGCCAGCGAGCCGGCTCGCAATCATAGGCACCGACCCTGTTGAGCACGTGATGCACGAGCTGAACACGAGCCTTGCCATATTCGGATCTGCCGCGGTCCTTATCGGCCTGCTGTCCGGAGCAATCAAGCGGAGCCTTGTGTCGGAGCCGATACTGGCTATGGGTACCGGAATTGCCGCCGGGCCGTATGGAGCCGGGTTGCTGGACATCGCCAACTGGGGCGAGCCGCTGGGGATTTTCGAACAGGCAGCGCGGCTGTCGCTAACGATCGGCCTGATGGTCATCGCGCTGCGATTCCATCGCAAGCATGCGAGCTCGGCGCCCTCGCATACCAAACCGCTCGATAAGGATCAATGAGGCGACGCGGGGCGGTGCGGGCTCTCTAGATTGATCGGAACTAGCGGCATCCTCAGGGTCTGATTCTGCATAAGCTCCCAATCGGAGGTTGCCATGAAATCGCTATCCAATGCATTCCTGCAAGGCGTTGCGTTGTCCTTGGTCGTCGCGGCCGGCGGACATGCTCAATCGACAGGCCCGGATTTTTCCACTATGGATGCAGACGGCTCGGGCGAAATTGAATTCGAGGAGTTCCATCATGAGCACTCGGATGATGACGAGCCGCTGCCCGAGCGGACCGATGCCGAACACGATGGCTTCGGCTACAACACCGGTGACTTCGATGCGCTCGAGGGCCGCGATCTCGACCAGACGCTGTTCGAGCGTTATGACACCGATGACAGCCGTAGCCTGGATCGGAATGAATATCAGCAGTACCAGGACAACGTCACCCGCCGCCTGCGGGACTTCTAAACCAGTCAGCCCATAGGAGGCCATCATGAAGCCTCGTCTGATCGTAATTCTCGCCGGCGTGGCAGTCGCCAGCACGCTGTCCTACGAATCCATGGCCCAGCAACCTGTCGACAATCCGGTGATTCAGGATGCGGGAGAGAAGGGCGGTATCAATCTCAACCGTTTCCGTGATGATCCCGGCGAGCCACTCAATCTGATGAACACGGACGATGACGACTACGATGAAATCTCCGCCGAGGAGCAGGAGCGTCGGCTGGACGAGCGCGAGCGCCGTATATACCAGAGGTATGATCAGGACAAAACCGACCTCGGCCCGGACGTATATCGAATGGACCCGTCTCGCGGAGACTGGTAAAGCTCAACAGCCAGCCCCTGTCGCGGCGAGGACGCCGGTCCCACAAGTTGCCCCGCACCGTGGGAGCGCTGTCCCCGGCGCGATGCCCTTCCGCACATCACCCACCGCAGCAACGAAGCGCTACAAGTCACTGATCCTGTTGTGGTAGAGTGCTTCGCTTCCTGCCCGGTCCCAGCGACCGGGCCATTCATTCAGTCATTCGTGACGACCTTGCAGTAGCCCATCCAGGCTGTCGGCGATCGTGTGCCGCCTGAACTGCACCGTACACAGCGAATGGCAGTTATCCATCACGTGGCCTTGCGTAGGGGTCACCACTGAGAAGGAGCGGCAGATGCCCGTTATTACCCTTCCTGACGGCAGTCAGCGTACGTTCGAACAATCCGTATCCGTGGCCGACG
>CAYZFU010000240.1:0-4971 GCA_964477725.1 uncultured Halopseudomonas sp. | reverse complement strand
TTCCTCGACAAGCTGCGTCTTGAAGCCAAGTTCGACGACTTTACCGTCATCGCCGACCAGCCCATCCGCTACAAGGGAGACGGTTCGGCGCCGGGTCCCTTTGATTACTTCCTGGCGTCATCGGCCCTGTGCGCAGCGTATTTCGTGAAGCTGTACTGCAATACGCGCAACATACCCACCGACAATATTCGCCTGTCGCAGAACAATATCGTTGACCCGGAAAACCGCTACAAACAGACCTTCAAGATTCAGGTCGAGTTGCCGGCCGATATCTCCGCCAAGGATCGGCAGGGCATTTTGCGTTCCATCGAGCGCTGCACGGTAAAGAAGGCGGTACAGACCGGCCCCGATTTCGTCATCGAAGAAGTGGAAAATCTGGATGCCGACGCCCAGGCGCTGCACATGCCATTAGCAGAATCAGGGGAGGGTACCAGGGTGCTCGGCAAGGACCTGCCGCTGGAGCAGACAATTGCCAATATGTCGGGCATCCTCGCCGAGCTGGGCATGAAGATCGAGATTGCGTCCTGGCGCAACATCGTGCCCAACGTATGGTCTCTGCACATTCGCGACGCGCAGTCGCCAATGTGTTTCACCAACGGCAAGGGGGCGACCAAGGAAGCGGCGTTGGCCTCGGCGCTCGGCGAGTTCATCGAGCGGATCAACTGCAACTTCTTCTACAACGACCAGTTCTGGGGCGAGGACATCGCCAACGCGCCTTTTGTGCATTACCCGAACGAGCGTTGGTTCAAGCCCGGGCGCAGAGACGCGCTGCCCAAGGAAATCCTCGACGAGTACTGCTTGGCGATCTACAACGCGGACGGCGAGCTGCGTGGCTCGCACTTGATCGATACCAATTCCGGCAACGAGGAGCGCGGAATCTGTTCGCTGCCTTTTGTGCGTCTGTCAGATGGTGAAGTGGTGTATTTCCCGTCAAACCTCATCGAGAACCTGTTCCTCAGCAACGGCATGAGCGCCGGCAATACCTTGGCCGAAGCGCAGGTGCAGTGCCTGTCGGAAATCTTCGAACGGGCGGTGAAGCGCGAGATCCTGGAAGGGGAGATTGCGCTGCCTGATGTGCCGCAGCAGGTGCTGGCGAAATACCCCGGCATCCAGGCCGGCATACAGGGTCTGGAAGAGCAGGGCTTCCCGGTGCTGGTGAAGGATGCATCGCTGGGTGGCGAATTTCCGGTGATGTGCGTCACGCTGATGAACCCGCGCACAGGCGGCGTATTTGCATCGTTCGGCGCGCACCCGAGCTTTGAAGTCGCACTGGAACGCAGCCTGACCGAACTGCTGCAGGGACGCAGCTTCGAGGGCCTCAATGACCTGCCGCAGCCGACCTTCGAAAGCCAGGCGGTGATGGAGCCGAACAACTTCGTTGAGCATTTCATTGACTCCAGCGGCGTGGTGTCGTGGCGCTTTTTCAGCGCCAAGGCGGACTACGAATTCGTCGAGTGGGACTTTTCCGGCCAGGGCGAAAGCTCGAATGTCGAGGAGGCTGCGACTTTGTTCGGCATTCTCCAAGACATGGGCAAGGAAGCGTACATGGCCGTCTACAACGAGCTGGGCGCGACCGCCTGCCGCATCCTGGTGCCGGGCTACTCGGAAGTTTATCCGGTGGAAGACCTGATCTGGGACAACACCAACAAGGCGCTGTTTTTTCGCGAGGACGTTCTCAACCTGCACAGCCTGGATGACGACAGCCTGCAGGCACTGGTCGAGCGTCTGGAAGAAAGCGAGCTGGATGATTACACCGACATTCCGACTCTTATCGGCATCGAGTTCGACGAGAACACCGTGTGGGGCAAGCTGACCATTCTTGAACTGAAGCTGCTGGTCTACCTCGCACTGAAGCAATACGACGAAGCTAAAGAGCTGGTCGAAACCTTCCTGCAGTTCAACGATAACACCGTCGAGCGCGGCCTGTTTTACCAGGCTTTGAACGTGGTGCTCGAGGTGCAGCTGGACGACGAGCTTGATCTGCAGGATTTTGAATTCAACTTCCGCCGGATGTTCGGCAATGAGCGGATGGACGCCGCGATCGGCTCCGTCGACGGTAGCGTTCGCTTCCACGGCCTGACGCCCACCAGCATGAAGCTCGAAGGACTCGACCGGCATCAGCGTCTGATTGACAGCTACAAAAAACTCCACGCAGCAAGGGCCAGATCTGTCTGATCGCACCTGGTGGACAAGCTACGCGTTGTCCACCCTACATGTCCTCAACCGTAGGGTGGGTAACCGCAAAGCGTTACCCACCGATCCCACGCCACCAAAATCCCCGGTGGGCAACCTTCGCGCGTTGTCCATTCCACACACCGCCGGTAGGGTGGATAACCGCAAAGCGTTATCCACCGATGCCACGCCACCAACGTGCCCACGACGGACGACCTTCCTGTCTCCACCCGACATACCCGAACGTAGGGTGGATAACCGCGTAGCGTTATCCACCAAGGCGCTCGCCGTAGTCCGACGTACCTACGTCCGCGCCTGGAGACTCCCCGGCTGAATAAACCCCCATCGCCACAGCCCGATGAAAGCTCGACCAAGGCCAATCGGCGATGCGCTCGACATGCCCATGCTTCAAAGGGTTGTAATGGATGTAATCGAAATGACGCTGGTAGTCCTGCTCGTCCCGAATCAGATGTTCCCAATATCGCCGCTGCCATATGCCGCGTTCACCGCGCCGCTCCTGCGTCGGGGTAAGCCGTTCGGTCGCCGGCAGGCGGCGGGAAAATGCCGATTTGATGATCTTCCAGCGCAGCGCAAAGTCGGCATCGCCTGGCGGCAAGGTCCACATGCAATGCATATGCTCGGGAAGCACCACCCAGGCGTCGATGTGAAAAGGATGGCGGGACCGCGTCGCCCGTACGCATTCGCGGAGCAGGGCGACTTGGCGGACCAGCAGATCGCTCGACCGGTTGCGCAGATTGACGGTAAAGAAATAGGTCGCACCCGGAACCTGGGCGCGGCGGTAGTTCGACATGCTGACTCATCCTTGAGTGCTGTTTCGGGACGACGGTGGACAAGCTCCGCGTTGTCTACACTACATACACCGCCCGTAGGGGTGGATAACCGCAACGCGCTATCCACCGGAACCGAGCCACCCGACCATCATGGCGCCAACGGCAACTGTCGCTTGTGCTCCGTCGCATCGTAGTGCTTGACGATCTTGCGCGCGGCGTCTTCGTCGATCGGCTCTCCCAGCAGGAACGCATCAATATCTTCATAGGTCACGCCATGCGCGTCCTCATCGGGCCGGCCGGGCTCAAGTTCTTCGAGATCCGCCGTAGGCACCTTCTTGACCAGGACCGCTGGGGCATTCAACTGCGCAGCGATACTGCGCACCTGGTCTTTCACCAAGCCTGTGAGCGGCGCCAGATCACAGGCACCGTCGCCGAACTTGGTGAAAAAGCCCATTACCGCTTCGGCTGCATGGTCGGTGCCCACAACCAGGCCATTGACTAAGTTGGCCAGGGTATATTGCGCAACCATACGTGTGCGGGCCTTGACGTTGCCTTTGACGAAATCGCGCTTAGCCCGGTCGGCTTGCTCATCGGCGAAGTCTGTCATCATCGCGTCGACCGAACCCTTGATATCGACAGTGCGGATTTCATCGGGTTTGATGAAGTCCAGTGCCGCTTGTGCATCGTGCTCATCCATCTGCACGCCATAGGGCAGGCGCATGGCGTAGAACTTGGCGTCATAGCCTTCCTGGCGAAGCGACTCGACAGCCATCTGGCACAGTTTGCCGCCGGTGGTAGAGTCAACACCGCCGCTGATCCCCAGCACCAGGGCCCTGGTACCAGAGCGGCGCAAAGCGTTTTTGATGAAATCGATACGCCGTTCGATCTCCCGCTTGATCTCAGCGGTCCCCTTGAGGTTGGGGTTCACCTGCAATGCACTGCTTATTTCAGCGCTACGGCTCGATGCGGTGGTCATGCTTGCCTCCTTGGTGTTCGATATCGGTACTTTAGGCTTATTCGAGACAGGATTCATCCCGGCAGTAATGAGTTGAACGCTTTGACACCATAGCCGGCGTAAGTGCCGGAACGGGGCAGGGCGGCAAAACCCGGTTCGCTCGACAACGGCCCTGGCACCGTCACACAACCGGCCCTTGGCCCGCGACAATCGATCACACCTCTGAACCCTCGCTGCTCCCGCCGAACTGATCTTGGTCAAGGGAGAAGTGACCTGCCGGTCGTAGTCTGAGATTGAGCTCAGATACGAGCGTCAGGACTTCCCAAGAGTCTTCCTCACTCGCTCTCGACTGGGCAGGCTCCGGCCCTGCGTGGCAGCGCCTCACCTGATGGCCTTTATCGAGGCCGCCAGACCAGGGCGGCTCAAGGGCGACAAGCTACGTTTCTGCAAACAGGGGATAGCCGGACTTTACCGCTACGCCTGGATCGGGTTAACGTCCGCTCATGGCAGTGAAGCCAGTGACGCAGGAGCCCAAGGATGGCCCGTAGTAGACGCACGACTCCCTTCGAGGATCTCATAACGATTTTCGCCCGACTGCCCTGGTGGGCAAGTCTGTTGATAGGTCTGATCGCCTGGCTGATCCTCAACCCAATCGCCAGCAGCCCCATGCCAGTCACTAAGGGCGATTACGACAGACAACATGGGCAGCATGCTTACCGAACAGTCGCTGCGCACCTTCGCGTTCGCCGGCCAATATCTAACTCCCTTCGCTTGCCTGTTCGGTGTCATCGGCTCCGTATTTGCCAGCGCGCATCGAGAAAAGCTGGTGGGCGAGGGAGTCAGGAGTTTATACCTTCGTCAAACTTAGCCTGATAATTCGGACGTCACGTGAATGCACTAGACAGCTTCCAATACCAAAGTCGTGCTTAACAGATCCCAGATAATCTAGGTACAGCCAGAGATGAGTGACTTCGGTATTTCGTTCCAAAATGTTGTTGAAGGGCTGATAGTCGTCCTACTTTGCTGGGTCGTTAAGAAGGCAAGTGAACGATA
>CAYZFU010000239.1:0-4991 GCA_964477725.1 uncultured Halopseudomonas sp. | reverse complement strand
AGCTGGACGAAGCTCAAATGAACGACGTGACCTGGATCGGTTCGAGGTTTTTCACGGATACCGGCGGCTACTACGACAGCTACCGTTCCAGCACGGCGCGCGAGTCATGGCCCTATGACGACACCCGCGACGCAGGGCTTGCGCAGGTGGCCAGTGGCGGCGGCTACCCGACCTGCAGGCAGTGGTGGGCCGATGGCAGCAACGGCCTGCGGGCACGGCTGCTGAGCCAGGTGGACCCCAGCCTGTTGAATCGCTTGGCGGGCTGGGCCGGGTTCCTGAGCCGTACCGAGGTGGACGATTCGGTGGTCCGTACCATCGCGTCACCGCGACAGCAGAAGCTCACCCAGGGTTCGGTCTATACCGACTACGGCGGCCAGATCGACAAGACCCTGCCGAACATCGTGACGCGGGCCACGGGGGATGTAGGAATGGCGGTCGGGGCACTTGCCGCATTTCCCGCCATGGACGTGGTGCGCCAAGCGCTGCCCATGGTGCTTGCCTTGCTCAAGATGGCACTGGTCATCTGCATCCCGCTCGTACTGGTCGTCGGAACCTATGACCTGAAGACGGTCGTCACCGTCAGCGTCGTGCAGTTCGCGCTGTTCTTCACCGATTTCTGGTTCCAACTCGCACGCTGGATCGACAGCACCATCCTCGATGCGCTCTATGGGTGGGGCTTCGGCTGGAACCGGCCACACACTAACTTCGATCCGCTGGTGGGGTTGAACAATGCCTTTGGCGACCTGCTCCTGATGTTCGTCATGGGCACGATGTTCATCGTGCTGCCTACATTCTGGATCATGGCCTTGGCTTGGGCGGGCGTTCGTGCCGGCAACGTGCTGCAAGGCCTCGCCGGGGCCACCGGAGATGCCAAGGCCGCTGGCGGCAAGGGTGGAAGTATTGCGATCAATGCAGTGGGGAAAAAGTGATCTTTGCGCCGACAACCCCCGCGGCGTAGTAGGCTTATCGTAGGGAAAGATGCAGCGATCCTGACCAACTGCAACGCCAGGATTTCACACGATGACCACCAACACTCTTCGCTACCCATCCATCGTGCCGAGCGGCGAGGGAAAGTCGGTGCTCGAAGCCGTGCTTCGGCTGCAAGGGGTCGATTTCATCACTGGCCCAATTCATCTAGACGGCTCAGCAGATTTTGCTGCGGCTGATGATCAAGCACATGACCTTGAAGCGTGCATGGCAAACCTTCATGACACAGTGTTGGATGCGACCGGCAAATCCCTGTCCGATACCGATCTCCACGAGGTTCTGCTCAACCTTCCACGCGCTATCCGAAAGCAGGTGAAAACCTGGGGAGTGGCAGACACCGAAGTACGCGAGCAGATTTATCGGCACCTCCAGAACACAGCTCTGTGACGAATTAATCGTCCTCGACATGAGGATCAATGCGAAAACCGTCGTAGGTGTATAGGCCAAACCCTGCTGGTCCGTTTCGCCACTCTGGCTCGGGCAATTCATCGCCCAGGTCGGCATTGCGGGCCATCCAGGCAACCACCATGACCAACACCAGCAGCAGAGCCAGCCAGAAGGTGCTGTAGAGCAACACTCCGAGCGCGGCCAGCTTGACTATCCACACAATCGCGGCGGCGCCAGCTCGCGGCAGTCCCTTGGATACCAGCCAGTTCGACGCCCGCCGTTCGCCGCGAGCATAGGCGCGCCATCCGCGGCCAAAGGCGCGGCCGAGACGTTCTGCAGTGCTGGTGCGGGTTGTGGTATTCATGGTCGTCTCCTGCTACTGAGGGATGCCTATTCCGGTGTGCTCCACGTCATTCAGATTGGGGCTTCAATATGTTCTCTTTCTGCTTCAGGACGATCCGTCATCCGGTTCTACCGGGCCGGGGTCGGGTTCCACGCCGATGCGGTAGGTGGCAACGAAACGCGGCCAGTCCGCATGGTCAACCAGATCGATGTCCTCGATGACGCTGACCTTCGTTTCCGCACGCTCGAACAGCGCGATGCTCTTGGCGGGATAGTTGTTGCGCGACGGATAGAGCACCCCGTCGAACAGCGGCTGGCCGTCGTCGCCAACCATCGCATACACCTGGGCCGACACCTGCTGCGTGTGCGTGTAGTCACGGCTGGCCAACTGCTCCAGGTTCAGACCAAAGTAGCCCGCCATGACGCCCGGTGCCGTGAGATCGGCCAGAAGCACGTCGGCCACCACCCCTACGGCGCGCACCATCCTGCCCTGGACTTCTTTCAACGCGATCGAGCGCTTCGCGTCATCAAGCCACTGATGCTTGTGAAACACCGACTCCATCAGCGCCGTGGGCAGGTCGCGCCCCAGGTAGAGCACGCCGTAGGCCCGGGCCGGGTCGTCGTAGCGATTGGTGCTGCCGCGGCCATAGTACAGCGGGCTGCCCCGATAGACGACGCGGCTCACATGCTGGAGCAGTTCACCGGCATCGATCAGGAACGAAGGCAGCTCGTGGCTCATGGCGGTCTCGCTTCAATGCACCTGAACGCCCAGCACGTTGAACACGGCCTCGGCCACGTCGTCGATCGTGCCATGCGTCACCGCATCCACCGGCGAGCGACCGCCCAAGCCTTCGAGCGGTTCGGACAGTGCGCGGTAGATCGTCCAGTGATCGATACCCTCGACCTCCTGAAGCACGGTTTGGGTCAACTGCTGCTTTACCGGGTCGAGCTGCCAGTCGGGCAGCTTCTGACCGCGCGGCCCAACGTTCAGCGCCAGCAGCCGACGCGCGAGGATGTCCTTGTAGATCTGCTGGCGCGACTTGTCCGCCAGCTTGGCGAACTCCGCGGGCGGCAGGTTGTGCGGCTGGTTGAAGGTTTCCAGCAGCACGGCACGGCCTCGCTGGACGTCGGTTTCATTCGGTGCCCAGCGCGTGTCGGCGCGCAGCGCGGCCGCCTTGCGTGCAAGGGCCTGACCAACGGTCTCGCCCTCCAAGTTAGCGGGCAGTGTCACCGCTTCCACACGCTCGTGGACGAACGCCTGCAACTCGGCCGCGAAAGCCGTGGCATCCCGGATTTCGACGGTATCCGCGAAGCGGCGCACATCTTCCACCGTGACGCGCGGCAGACGGTCGGCAATGAATTCAATGGCAGTGGGCATGGTCATCTCCCGAGTAGGTTTGAGACAGGATTCACTCTAGTCGCCTTTGTCGCGCTTGTCAACTTTGTCGCCTAGAGAGCAACCTACCTGGCGGAAGCAGCGTCTTCGCAGCATAGACCGAGGCCAGCGCCTGGTCGCCGTCCAATGCATTCGAGCGAGTTCCACATTGACGGTGGAGCCGCAATCCAAGCCCCGCTATACCGAAACGGTTAAAGGCCAAAGGGCCGAAATGGCAAGGGAATGGGGTGCAAGGGGAAAGGCCCTACCTCGAAAAGGCCAAAAGGCCTCCCGGTCGGCCCGTCATTAGGACACCTCACATGCTCTCCCTGTTCCAGCGAAAACGGCCCTCGGTCGCTGCCGATCCATCGCCAGCACCCGCCATCGATCTCCCGAAAGGGCTGCTGCGGCCTGGGTCGGCCGCTTCGCTGCTGGCGACGCCGCGCCGACAGAAGCTGCTGGAACACATCTGGCAGCGCACGTCGCTCTCGCGCAGGCAGTTCGCAACCTTGTACCGGGCGCCGCTGGAACGCTACGCCGAGCTGGTCCAGGCCTTCCCGGCTTCCGAGGCGCATCATCACGCATACCCCGGCGGCATGCTGGACCACGGCCTGGAAATCGTCGCCTACAGCCTGAAGCTCCGGCAGTCCCATTTGCTACCCATCGGTGCCAGTCCCGAGGATCAGGCGGCGCAGTCTGAGGCCTGGACCGCCGCCGTCGCCTATGCCGCGCTGCTCCACGACGTTGGCAAGATCGCCGTCGATCTGCACGTCGAACTGGCCGACGGGACCGTGTGGCATCCGTGGCATGACCCTCTGGTCCAGCCATACCGATTCCGCTACCGCGAAGACCGCGAGTACCGCCTGCACAGCGCCGCGACGGGGTTGCTCTACCGCCAACTGCTCGATCGCCACATCCTGGACTGGCTCAGCGGCTATCCATCTCTCTGGGCACCGCTGCTTTACGTCCTGGCCGGACAGTACGAGCACGCCGGCGTGCTGGGAGAACTGGTCGTACAGGCCGACCGCGCTTCCGTGGCTCAGGAGTTGGGCGGCGATCCAGCCCGCGCCATGGCAGCGCCCAAGCACGCACTGCAACGCAAGCTGCTGGACGGGTTGCGCTACCTGCTCAAGGAACAGTTGAAGCTGAACCAGCCGGAAGCCTCCGATGGCTGGCTCACCGAGGATGGTTTGTGGCTGGTGAGCAAGACAGTCTCGGACAAACTGCGCGCACATCTCCTGTCTCAAGGGATCGATGGCATTCCTGCGAACAACACTGCCGTGTTCAACGTGCTGCAGGATCACGGCATGCTCCAGCCTACCTCGGACGGCAAAGCGGTCTGGCGCGCGACCGTGACCAGCACGACCGGCTGGTCCCATTCGTTCACCCTGTTGCGTCTCGCTCCCGCGCTGATCTGGGAGTCTGGCGAGCGACCAGCACCTTTCGCAGGCACGGTAGAGATCGACGCGACGCCCGCAGAAAACGATGCCAGCACGTCGGCTCCCGCGCCTACTGTCTCGGGGAAACCAGCGCAGGGAGGTCAAGAACCTCCAATTTGGGAGGGCGACGGCACCACCATCGTTTCACCTCCCGCAGCCCAGCCCATGCCCGACGTCATGGAGGACTTGCTCGCGATGGTGGGCTTGGGTGAGTCGGCCGGCGTTGGCCAGGATGCCGAGGAGTTCTTCCACACTCCCACGCCAGCGACAGCCGCAACCTCCCTTCCATCACCTGCACCTGCGCCTACGCCTCTGTCATCGGCGACGAAGCCATCCGGGGAACATTTCATGGCTTGGCTGAAGCAGGGAATCGCCTCACGACGGCTCATCATCAACGACGCGAAGGCGCTCGTGCATACGGTGAATGACACGGCCTACCTGGTCAGCCCTGGTGTGTTCCA
>CAYZFU010000238.1:4709-5034 GCA_964477725.1 uncultured Halopseudomonas sp. | reverse complement strand
GCTGGGGCGGCTGGTGGTTCTGGGACCCGGTTGAAAATGCTTCGTTCATGCCCTGGCTGGTCGGCACGGCATTGATCCACTCGCTGGCAGTTACCGAAAAACGCGGCGTGTTCAAGAGCTGGACCGTACTGCTGGCTATCGCTGCGTTTTCGCTGAGTCTGCTGGGTACCTTCCTGGTGCGCTCGGGCGTGTTGACCTCCGTTCATGCGTTCGCCACCGATCCGGAGCGGGGCGTGTTCATCCTCGGCTTCCTGTTGCTGGTTGTCGGCGGCTCGCTGTTGCTCTATGCGCTGCGCGCTCCGGTGGTGAAGAGCCAGATCGGTTT
>CAYZFU010000238.1:0-4699 GCA_964477725.1 uncultured Halopseudomonas sp. | reverse complement strand
CGCTGCTGCTGGTGAACAACATCATCCTCGTGATCGCTGCGCTGATGGTACTGCTGGGCACGCTTTACCCGCTGATCATGTCGTCGTTCGGCACGCTGGTTTCGGTGGGTCCGCCCTATTTCAATTCGCTGTTCCTGCCACTTATGTCGGTGCTCATGGTGGCGTTGGGCGTGGGTATCGTCAGTCGCTGGAAGGACACCCCGGTGAAGTGGCTGATCAATCAGGTGAAGTGGGTGGCGATCCTGTCGATTGTCGGCGCGATCGGCCTCGCTGTCTGGATTGGCGACCATCATTTTGCCGTCGCCAGCATGCTGCTCCTGGTGTTCTGGGTAGTCGGCATGAGCCTGCGCGATATTCTCGACAAGACCCGCAACAAGGGTCTGGCGCGCGGTCTGCGAGCATTGCCGCGCAGTTACTGGGGCATGACCCTGGCGCATGTCGGCATGGCCGTCTGCGCTGTCGGCATCGTTGGCGCGAGCCTGTTCGACAGCCAGCGCGATCTGCGCATGGCGCCGGGGCAATCGCTCGAGCTGGGCAGCTATCGATTCGAGTACGAGCGCCCGTCGCACCGCGAAGGGTCGAACTGGGTCTCGGACAAGGCCATCGTCAATGTCTACCGTGGCGACAAGCTGATCACCATCATGAGACCGGAGAAGCGGCTGTATACGGTGCAGAACCAGTTGATGACCGAAGCGGCGATCCACCCTGGGTTCACACGGGATCTGTTCGTAGCCCTGGGTGAGCGTCTGGACGGTGATGCCTGGGCCATGCGCATCCATATCAAGCCGTTCGTGCGCTGGATCTGGAGCGGCGGCCTGCTGATGATGTTTGGCGGTCTGCTCAGTGCGAGCGACAAGCGCTACAGGCTGCGTGCGCGCCAGCGTCGGTCGGCCGAGATGGCGGTAGCGGGGGAGGTGGTCTGATGCGCAAGGTTCTGTTGTTGATACCCTTGGCCATCTTTCTGGTGCTGGCGGGGTTCTTTCTGCACACGCTCTGGAGCAAGAGCCAGCAGGAGGGGCCGGCCAGCGCTTCCATCGAACTGCCGTCGCCGCTGATTGGCAAGCCGTTCCCTGAGTTCAGCCTGCCCAGCGTCGAAGAGGGTGGGCAGGTGATTACCGAAGAGGATTTGAAGGGTCAGCCAGCGCTGGTCAACGTGTGGGCAACCTGGTGCGTGGCCTGCCGTGTCGAACATCCGGTGCTCAACAGACTGGCTGAACAGGGCGTGGTGATCCACGGAGTCAACTACAAGGATGACACCGCAGCCGCTCGCAACTGGCTGAGGGATTTCCATGATCCCTATCAGCTCGACGTGGCCGACACCGAAGGCCGACTGGGTATCGATCTGGGCGTCTATGGCGCCCCGGAAACCTATCTGATCGATGCCGAGGGCATCATTCGCTACAAATTCATCGGCGTCATCGACGATCGCGTCTGGGAGAGCAAGCTGGGGCCGCGCTATCAGGCGCTGCTCGATGGTGAACAACCATGATCCGTTGTCTGCTGGGGATGGTTCTGCTCGCCGTGTCGGCGCTGGCGATCGCGGCTATCGACACGTACGAGTTCGAATCCGAGGCGCAGCGTCAGCGGTTTTACGAACTCAGCGGCGAGCTGCGCTGCCCCAAGTGCCAAAACCAGAACATCGCCGATTCCAACGCACCGATTGCCACCGATATGCGGCGCGAGGTGCATCGTCTGCTCCAGGAAGGTGAAAGCGACGAGGCCATCGTCGACTTCATGGTTTCGCGTTACGGCGATTTCGTTCGCTATCGCCCGGGTCTTACCAGCCAGACCATGGTGCTGTGGTTCGCGCCGGTCCTGTTTCTGGTGGTTGGGGTTGCGGTTTTACTGGTCCTGGTGCGCCGGCGTCGGCGGGTGCCCGATGCGCAGAATCGCCACCTGAGCGAAGACGAGCAGCAGCAGCTGCGTGATTTGCTGGACAAGAAGGGTTCGAATGACTGATTTCTGGCTGTTTGCTGCGCTGTTGGTGGTATCGGGTGTCGTTGCGGTTCTGTGGCCTATCTGGCGGCATCATCGGCAGGAGCGGGTCGATCGTACTGCGCTGAACGTCGCGTTATATGAGGAACGCGTTGCCGAGCTGGACGCTCAGCGGCAGTCGGGTGTGCTGAGTGCCGAGCAACACGAACTCGCCCTGGAAGAAGCCAGCCGTCTCCTGCTCGAAGATACGGCGCGTGCGGACAGCCAGAAACGGGCGACGCGACGCGGTAACCCGCTGTGGCTGATCGTTTCCGCCGGCCTGTTGCCGGTTGTGGTCGTCGGGTTGTATCTGGTGTGGGGTAACTTCGCCGGGATGGCCCTGCACCGTGAGCTGCGGGAAAGCCCGCCGCCGGAAAACGTCGAGGCGCTGATCGAGCGGATGCAGCGGGTGACCAGCGTGCAGCCGCAAAGTGGCGAAGCCTGGTTCATGCTTGGCCGAGCCTATATGGCGGCCCAACAACCGGCTGACGCTGCGAGTGCCTTCGGCAACAGTCTCGAGCGGCTTGGCGAGCGACCGGAAGTACTGGCCCAGCTGGCGCAGGCGCGCTTTTTCGCTGCAGGCAACAGCTTGGACAGCGAAGCGGTTGCGGCGCTGGACAAGGCGCTCGAGCTTGATCCGAAAGAGCCCACGGCGCTTGGCTTGCTGGGCATCGCTGCATTCGAGGCAGGCGATTATTCCGGAGCGATCGGCTACTGGCAGACGCTGCTGACAGATATGCAACCGGGTAGTCCGGGTGCGCAGGCGATCCAGGGTGGTATCGATAGAGCGCGTCAACGCATGGCCGAAAATGCCGGCGAACCGGGCCAGGAGCAGGCAGCTTCGCAGGCCACAGAGGAACCGGGCATAGCGGTACGTGTCGAGCTCAGCCCCGAGATTGCCGATCAACTGAACGACCAGGCCGTGGTGTTTGTGTTCGCCCGGGATCCGTCCGGTCCGCCCATGCCGCTGGTCGCGCGCCGTTTTACGCTGGATCAGCTTCCTGCTGAGGTCACCCTGACCTCACGCGACGCGATGTTGCCGGACGTCAGGTTACGTGCAGGCCAGCAAGTGCAGCTGATCGCCCGTGTATCGCCGAACGGTGATCCCATGCAGGGCACGCATCAGGGTCAGATCGAAGCCGAAGTGGGCGGCGACGGCAGGGTCACCGTAACCATCGATCAACCGGTTCGCTGAGCCCGCTGCGGCGTTCGCGCCCTGTCGCCACGGGCAGGACGCCGTGCCGCCACCGGTTTCTGTTTCGGGCACCGACTGTCGGCCCTCGACCGGACGCGGTTGAAAACACTGCTTACATGTATAACCATGTCTCGCTCCGGTGAGCCATGCATATGCCAGACGTAGCAGGAGCGACTCATGAACGACGGGTACACACCTCCGAAGGCAAGGGATAGCGACTCGGGAGCACGCAATCGACTGGTCTTCTGCGTGTTCCTCGGACTTCAGGCAGGTCTTTATGGTTGGGCGGCGTTATTCTTCTCGGCCGAAGATCCCTACATGGCTATCGCGCTCGGCGCGGTCGCGGTGCTGTTTGCGTCTGGCGCAGCTTATCTCCTCGCGCGGGCGGTAAAGGCGATGGTCGCTGGCTCAGTATTCGAAAGTGCAACTGCGAACGCCGAAGCCATTCCAGCGACGGTTTCGGAACACGTCACTGACGCTGTGGCCGCGGCGGTTGCGTCTGCCGGGACTGCTTCGGATTCCGCCTCGGAGTCCCGTACCCGGCGCTGACGCTATCCTGTGTCTGGGTTCACCGACAGCGCGCCTGCGCTGCCTTGTCACAGTGTGAATACCCAGCCCATCAGCGCATAACCCACCAGCGTCATCACGATGACTCCGCCGATATTCAGAGCGAATCCCGCGCGAATCATGTCGCTGATCTGCATATGCCCGCTGCCGAACACGATGGCGTTTGGCGGGGTAGCGACGGGCATCATGAAGGCGCAGCTCGCCGCGATAGCCGCAGGTACCGTGAACAGAATCGGCGATACATCCTGCGACACCGCTAGCGCACCAAGCAGCGGCAGGAAGGCGGCGGCGGTCGCCGTATTGCTGGTTACCTCGGTGAGGAAGATGATCACGGTCACCACCAGTCCGACCATCAGCAGCGCGGGCAACATCGCCATCATCGAGAGACTTCCGGCGATCCACTCGGCCAATCCCGAACTGCTGATGATTCCGGCCAGTGCCAGGCCGCCACCGAACAGCAGCAGCACGCCCCAGGGCATCGCCAATGCGGTGCCCCAGTCCATGATGAATTCGCGCTTTTGCAGGTCCACCGGAATCAGGAACATGATGATTGCCGCAGCAATGGCGATGACCGTGTCGTTCAGCCAGGGCACCAGCTCGGCTGACAAAAGCGGTTGGAACATCCATGCCGAGGCGGTCAGCACGAATACGATCGCAACCAGCTTTTCACCTTTGCCCATCGCGCCGAGTTCGTTCAGATGCTGACGCAGCGCGACGTCGCTATCGGTGTCGCCAAGCTTCAGGTCGCCTCGCGTCAACCACCACCAGGCCAACGCCAGCATGAGCAGCGACACTGGCACGCCCAGCAGCATCCACTGGGCGAAGCCGATCTGTATGCCCTGATTCTCTGCCAGATAGGCGGCAAGCAGGGCGTTGGGTGGAGTGCCGATAAGTGTTGCGATCCCGCCGATGCTTGCAGCATAGGCCACGGCAAGCAGCAAAGACGTGGCGATTCGGCGAACG
>CAYZFU010000237.1:2762-5036 GCA_964477725.1 uncultured Halopseudomonas sp. | reverse complement strand
CCCAGCACCATGTCGCACTCCCTGACCAGCGCGACAATGACCGGCTCTTTCTCGCGCGGCAGCAGACTGCGACAACGCTCGACGATATAGTCGAAATCACGCAGGAGATAAAACCCTACCACCGGAATCATGAAAAGATTGACCAGCCAGGTGATCAGCGCCATGGTCGAACGGGTGGCCTGCGCCAATATCATGCCAAGAATGCCGCCGGTGCTGCTGAGGTTCTGGCGGATCGTCTCGCGGACCGTATCCAGGCGAAAGTCATCTGTTGAGACGCCGGTGCGAGACTCGATCCAAGGCAATGCAGTGTGATTGACCCAGTCGATCATCGCCGGTATCTGGTCACGCAGCCAGCTGATCTGATTTCCCAGCAAAGGTACCAGAATGCCGATGCACAGAATCAGTACTCCGGTGCCAAGAGCGAATACTACCAATACCGCCATGACTCGCGACAACCCAAGTCTTTCCAGCCGATCAGCCAACGGATCGCCAAGATAGGCCAACAGCATGCCGATGAGAAACGGCGAAAGGATGGGACTCAGGAAATACAGCGCAGCCACCAGCGCGGCCAGTCCGGCGGCCCAGTACCAACGATAGTCGGCGTTCATCGATGCTCCTTGCAGCGACCGTGCGGCTATCGCCAGCGGTAATAAAGGGTATGCGGGTCAGGCTCGGCGATGGCTGCCTGTGGATCGGCCTGCTCTGTCGGCACCCGGTCAGTAGCCGCGGCTTCCTGCGAGGCGTTGTCCGCCACCGCCGCAGTCGATGGCGGCTCGAGTGTATCAGCTTCGCCTGCAACCGCGGCTTCCCCCGTCATATGACTGGCGGATTCCACGCTCGACTCGGATTCCGATACTGGCTCCGGCGCAGGCGGTTCGGTGCGGCGCATGCGGTGCTCAAGGGCGAGCATGCGCTCCAGCTGCGCTTCATCCTGCGGGAAAGCCAGCTGGAAGGTAACCTGGTCTCCATCCACGGCCAGCAATTGCGGGGCACTATGCGCGCCCAGCTGCTGAATCATGCGCTGAATGGCAGCGAACTCTTCAAGCGTATCCACTTCATTGACTACCACAGTCCAGCGGGTCAGCTCGCTATCGCTGGCAGCCGGAACAGCGTATTGCTCGAAAATCCGCCCCGCCACAGCTTGCATCAGTTCATCTGCAGCCGCTTGCGGATCGGCTGCCCTGACCTCGCCGGAGTACTCCTGCTGGTTCAGCCACAGCGTCCAGTTCAGCTGGGCCTCGTCTTCAGTGGTCCTGGCGCCGATCGCCAGTATGCCTTCGGGCCCATAACGCTCGCTCGCTTCGGCCAGCACGTCATCTTCGGCTTCGCGGATAGCAGCTTCGCTGACGCGGCCGCGGTCTTCGAGATCGCCCAGCGGGAAACTCACCGGCACCGCTCGATGCGCGGCAGCGCGGCGCAGGATGTCGGCCCAGCGGCTGCCCTGCCCGACGAGTTCGTCACCCAACGACTGAGCGTCTACCGCCCACACCAAGACTCCGGGCCGATTGCGTCCGAGCATCGGCGAGCCGGCAGTTGCCAGCACCTCGCGCAGAAGCGCCGGCTCGAACTCCATCGCCACCGTGCCCTGCTCGGTATTGGCTATCCGCCGCATCAGACTGCGCGGATCGCTCAATGCCCGTGCGAAAGGCGCGGCATTGCGATCGAGTCGCTCGCCGGCCAGACGCGTCAGCATGACCTCAGCGCCCTGGCGGATGATCTCGTCCCGGCTCTGCTCTTCGGTCTGGGGAACCTCCACGCGGTAAAAACTCTCTACCACGGCAGCCGATACGCTGGTGGAAACGAGCGCAGCGGGAAGCAACAATACAGACAGGAGACGACGCATCACGGGCATGGAGGGTTCCGTTAAGTTGCGCTGCATGATGCCGGGGGCGGCCTGGAAGCAGCAAACCAGACGCATACATTAAACAAGCGTCAGGGTGGCGGCAACCAAAGGGCGCCGGACTGCAACGGTCAGCACCCGATTAGCCGCGCCTGCACCGTCGCTGCCATGGTCGTTCGCCAAGCGAGTTGCTACACTAGGCCGCTAAATTGTCGAGGCCGTCCGGTACGGCCAGTCACCTGAAATATCTCCATCGAGAGCCGCCCATGAGCAACCAGCCCACGTCCAAACCTTCCATCAGCTACAAGGACGCCGGCGTCGATATCGATGCCGGCAACGCCCTGGTCGACCGCATCAAGCATGTCGCCAAGCGGACCGCGAGGCCGGAAGTCATGGGCGGCCTGGGCGGGTTTGGAGCCCTCTGCGAAATTCCG
>CAYZFU010000237.1:0-2733 GCA_964477725.1 uncultured Halopseudomonas sp. | reverse complement strand
AGCCGGTGCTGGTCTCGGGCACGGACGGCGTCGGCACCAAGCTGCGCCTAGCGATGGATCTGAACAAACACGACAGCATCGGAATCGACCTGGTCGCCATGTGCGTGAACGATCTGGTGGTATGCGGAGCCGAACCCTTGTTCTTTCTCGACTACTACGCCACCGGCAAACTCAACGTTGACGTGGCGGCGCAGGTGGTCAGCGGGATTGGCAGTGGCTGCGAACTGGCCGGCTGTGCGCTGGTTGGCGGTGAAACCGCCGAAATGCCGGGCATGTATGAAGGTGACGACTATGACCTGGCCGGTTTCTGTGTCGGGGTGGTGGAAAAGTCTCGAATCATCGACGGCAGCCAGGTGCAGGAAGGCGATGTACTGCTTGCCCTGCCCTCCTCTGGCCCGCACTCGAACGGCTATTCGCTGATCCGCAAGATCATCGAGGTCTCGGCGAGCGATATCCAGAGCATCTCGCTTGACGGCCAACCGCTGACCGACCTGCTGATGGCACCCACCCGAATCTACGTCAAGGCTCTGCTGCAACTGATCAAGCAAACCGGTGCAGTAAAGGCAATGGCGCACATCACCGGCGGCGGTTTGCTGGAAAACATTCCGCGCGTTCTGCCCAAGGGCGCCGTAGCCGACATCGATCTGGCCAGCTGGAAGCGGCCGGCGGTATTCGACTGGTTGCAGCAACAGGGCAATGTTGACGAAATCGAGATGCATCGTGTGCTCAACTGCGGCGTCGGGATGGTGATCTGCATAGGCGCCGACCAAGCCGATGCAGCCTTGCAGGCGCTTGAGCAAGCGGGCGAGAAGCCGTGGGTCATCGGCCGCATCCAGGCAGGCACCGAGGCGGACGAACCGGTCATGCTGCGCAACGGTCGCTGATCGCGTGAGCTGCCGCGTTGTTGTACTTATTTCCGGATCGGGCAGCAATCTGCAGGCTCTGATCGAGCGAGCTGATCCAGAGCTCTGCCAGATAGTCGCGGTCGTTTCCAATCGCCCCGCTGTGCTTGGCCTGGACCGGGCGCGTCGGGCGGGAATCGATGCGCGTGTGCTGGACCATACCGGCTTTGCGGACCGGGACACTTTCGACTGCGCTCTCATCGAACTGATCGACAGCTACCAGCCCGATCTGTTGATCCTTGCCGGCTTCATGCGCATCCTGACTCCCGCCTTCGTCTCGCATTATCACGGCCGATTGTTGAACATCCATCCCTCACTGTTGCCGAAATACAAAGGCTTGAACACTCACCGGCGCGCGCTCGAAGCCGGAGACCGTGAACATGGAGCCACCGTTCACTTCGTCACCGAGGAACTGGACGGCGGGCCATTGATTTTACAGTCTGCCGTGCCGATCGCAGCCGATGATACGCCCGAAACCCTGGCCGCCCGGGTACAGCAACGTGAACATCTTTTATATCCGAAGGTTATGAACATGTTCGCAGCTGGCCGGTTAACATTGCTGTACGGTCGCGCCTGTCTGGACGGGAGCCTGATTGGTCCAAACGGTTTAAGGTTGGGAAACACGGATTTCGACATGCGAGAGATGCCCGATGCGTGAGCGCCGCAATCACTTTTCTGCTAGACGTCCGGTGCGCTGGACATTGATGTTGCCACTTCTGCTCGGCAGCGCCCTTACCATGGCTCAAGAGCTGACGCCCTTTACAGCCAGCTACGCCGCCGATATGCGCAAGATACCAGTGAACGGCGAAGCCACGCACAGCCTGGAACCCACCGAAAACGGTAACTGGCGACTGAGCTTCAACGCGGGCATGTTCGTCGCTCGCCTCAGCGAAGAGAGCGTATTGCGCCTCGAAGAGGATCGCATCGTTCCGCTGACCTATCGGTACCAGCGCCGCGGACTTGGTCGCGGACGGGAGACCGTGCAGTTCTTCGACTGGACATCGGGCGTCGTGACTGGCGAACACAAGGGAGAGCCTTTCACGCTCGCCACCGAACCCGGGCTGCTCGACCAGACCACCTACCAGCTCGCCCTTCAGCGAGACCTGGCCGCAGGCGAACGGGACATGACCTACCGGGTCGTGGATGGCGATAGCATCGATGAGTACCGCTTTCGCGTAGTCGGCGAGGACCGCGTCACCACGCGGGTCGGTCAGTTCGATGCGGTCGAGGTCGAACGGGTTCGCGAGCCGGACTCGAAGCGTCAGACCACGCTCTGGTTCGCCAAGGACTGGCAGTACCTACTGGTACGCCTCAAACAGATCGAAACCGACGGCCAGGAATACCAGATCGTATTGAAAGAAGCCGTACTCAACGGTGATCCGGTTGAGGGCATTCCGGTCGGCTCCCAATGACGTTGGCCCGAGCATAAAGAAACCGCGCATGGGCGCGGTTCCTTTATGCTGTAGCCTCAGGCCTTGGTGAAGCGCTCGCCCGCCTCTGCGCGCTTGACCAACCCGGCAGCCGGCTTCCAGAACTCGCCCTGGTTCGATTCGAATTCACGAATGCTGGCCAACACCTTGTCCAGGCCCAGGCTGTCAGCGTAAGCCATCGGACCACCGCGCTCGGCCGGGAAGCCGTAGCCGAAACGATATACGCGATCGATGTCTTCTGCGCTTTCGGCGAAACCTTCGTCCAGGATACGTGCCCCTTCGTTTACCAGAGCCAGGATGCAACGCTCGACAATTTCCTCGTCACCGATGTCCCGCTGGGTGTAACCAGCTTCCTCGGCCACTTCACGAGCCATCATGTCGGTTTCAGGGTCGTGGATCGC
>CAYZFU010000236.1:3478-5108 GCA_964477725.1 uncultured Halopseudomonas sp. | reverse complement strand
CGGCCTACCACGAAGCCGTTAACCACACCGGCCAACCTACCGTCATTCTTGCCAAGACCATCAAGGGTTACGGCACTGGCGCAGGCGAAGCGCAAAACACCGCGCACAATACCAAGAAGGTCGACGTTGAGAGCCTGAAGAAATTTCGCGACCGCTTCAACATTCCCATCAACGACGAAGACCTCGATAAACTGCCCTTTTACAAGCCCGAAGAAGGCAGCGCCGAGTACAAATATCTGCATTCGCGCCGCGAAGCCCTGGGCGGATACATGCCAAAGCGGCGCAAGGAGAGCTTTCGTGTTCCGGTGCCACCGCTGGAGACGCTCAAGAGCATTCTCGACGGCAGCGGCGATCGCGAAATCTCGACCACCATGGCGTTCGTGCGCATCCTCTCGCAGCTGGTCAAGGACAAGGAACTGGGATCGCGAATCGTGCCGATTGTCCCTGACGAGGCACGCACCTTCGGCATGGAAGGCATGTTCCGCCAGCTTGGCATCTACTCTTCGGTCGGCCAGCTCTACGAGCCGGTGGACAAGAATCAGGTCATGTTCTATCGCGAAGACAAGAAGGGACAGATACTCGAAGAGGGCATCACCGAGGCCGGCGCCATGTCCAGCTGGATTGCTGCCGGTACGGCGTACAGCACGCACAACCAGCCGATGCTGCCCTTCTATATTTTCTATTCGATGTTCGGCTTTCAGCGTATCGGCGATCTCGCCTGGGCTGCCGGTGACAGCCGTACCAAGGGCTTTCTGATCGGCGGTACCGCCGGCCGCACTACGCTCAACGGCGAAGGCTTGCAGCACCAGGACGGCCATAGCCACATTCTTGCCGCGACCGTGCCGAACTGCCGCAGCTATGACCCGGCCTACGCTTACGAACTCGCCGTGATCATCCAGGAAGGCGCACGGCGGATGATGGAAGAGCAGGAAAACGTCTTCTATTACCTGACCGTGATGAACGAGTCCTATCAGCAGCCACCCATGCCTGCCGGCGAGAAAATCCGCGAATGCATCATGCGAGGTATGTATCTGCTCAGCGAGTCGGAAAAGCCAGCAGACAAGCACGTGCAGCTGATGGGCAGTGGCACCATTCTGCGTGAGGTACGCGAGGCAGCGAAGATGCTTGAAGAGCGCTTCGGTGTCACGTCCGATATCTGGAGCGTGACCAGCTTCAACGAGCTGCGCCGTGACGGACTGGCCGTGGAGCGCCTGAACCGGCTGCGGCCCGGCGCCGAGCCGAAGAAGAGCTTTGTCGAAGAGTTGCTCGATGGTCGCACCGGGCCGGTCATCGCCGCAACGGACTACATGAAGCTATACGCCGATCAGATTCGCCAGTGGGTCCCGGCCACCTATAAGGTCCTGGGCACCGATGGGTTCGGCCGCAGCGACAGCCGCCGCAAGCTACGTCACTTCTTCGAGGTCGATCGGTGTTGGGTGGCGTATACCGCGCTGGCCGCTCTGGTCGAGCAGGGCAGGCTCGAAGCGACGGTTCTGACCGAAGCCATTCAGGCGTTCGGAATCGACCCGGACAAAACCATCCCCACCGACTGCTGAGGACCACGGTATGAGCGAACTGATCAAAGTACCGGATATCGGTGGCGAAGGTGAGGTTATCGAGATTCTGGTCA
>CAYZFU010000236.1:0-3468 GCA_964477725.1 uncultured Halopseudomonas sp. | reverse complement strand
GGCGATACGATCGAGCCAGAGCAGAGCCTGATTGTGCTGGAATCGGACAAGGCGAGCATGGAGGTGCCCAGCCCCAAGGCCGGGGTCGTGAAGTCGATCAAGGTCAAGATTGGCGACAAACTCAAGGAAGGCGCTGAACTGCTCGAGCTGGAGTCAGCAGACGAAACAGAACAACCCAAGCAAGAAGACCTGGCCAGCGGTAGCGATGATAATCCGGTCGACGAAGCGGAAGACGAAGTCGCCGACGATCCGGGCAGCGACGAGCCGCCGGCGGAAGCCGATTCAAGCTCGGTCAAGGAAGTGACAATTCCAGACATCGGCGACAACGCGGCGAAGATCATCGAGATCCTGGTCAAGCCGGGCGATACGATCGAGAAAGAGCAGTCATTGCTGGTACTGGAATCGGATAAAGCCAGCATGGAAATTCCGGCGCCCTTTGCCGGCATAGTCGAGTCTGTCGACGCCAAGCTTGAACAGGACGTGAAGACTGGCGATCTTGTCATGCATGTGCGGACGTCCGAAGCGCCGTCCAAGGCATCGGGCTCCACCTCGAACAAAGCCGAGGCGTTGGGGAAGACAGAATCCGAGACTGAGCCGAAGCAGCAGCAAAAGACTCAGGGCAAGCCCCCCGAGGCCGGGCCAGGTTATGCGGACAAGGGCAGCGATGCCAGTAAAGAGCGGCCCGAGCCGCCGCCGGTAGGTGGCCCGAGCCGTGAAGGCAAAAAGGTGCACGCCGGCCCGGCAACACGACAGCTCGCCCGGGAGTTTGGCGTCGACCTGGCTGATGTTTCTCCGACCGGGCCCAAGGACCGGATTCTGAAGGAGGACGTACAGAACTATGTGAAGGAAACTCTCAAGAGCGGAGGACAGGCAGCCACGGCATCTGGTGGGGCCGGCATCCCGCCCGTTCCCGACGTCGATTTCACCCGCGTCGGGGAAGTCGAAGTACGCGATATGACCAGGCTGCAGCAGGTCGGCGCAGCGAACATTCATCGTAGTTGGCTCAACGTTCCCCACGTGACCCAGTTCGACCAGGCCGATATCGGACAACTGGAAGCCTTTCGCAAGGAGCAGAAGGCCGCGGCAGACAAGGCAGGTGTGAAACTGACGCTGCTGCCCTTCCTGCTCAAGGCCTGCGCTCACCTGCTTCGCGAACAACCGCATTTCAATGTGTCGTTGACCGGCGATGGGAAACAGCTGGTGCACAAGCAATACGTGCATATCGGTTTCGCCGTGGACACCCCGGATGGCCTGCTGGTACCGGTCATCCGCGACGTCGACAAGAAAAGCTTATTGCAGCTGGCCGGCGAGGCGGCCGAACTGGCTGACAAGGCGCGTAATAGGAAGCTCGGCGGCGATGCGATGCAGGGGGCGTGCTTCACCATTTCCAGCCTTGGCCACATCGGCGGGACCTACTTCACCCCTATCGTCAACGCACCGGAAGTGGCCATCCTCGGTGTCAGCCGCGCGACCATGCAACCGGTTTGGGACGGCAGCGCATTCCAACCGCAGTTGATGTTGCCCCTGTCGCTATCCTACGACCACCGTGCAATCAACGGGGCTGCGGCAGCGCTTTTCACCAGGCGCCTTGGGGAGCTGTTAGCGGACATCAGGACCATGCTGTTGTAACCGAGCGTCGCGAGGCCGGCGCAGGGCAATCTGGGTGTAGCGCTCTTGCGCTACGCCGGGCCATGATGCAATCCGACGCTTGTCGCCGAGCAGGCGCTCGACAACCCCGGGGTGTAGCGCGCCTGCGCTACGCCGGGCCGTGATGTAATCCGACGCTTGTCGTCGTGCAGACGCTCGACAACCCGGGGTGTAGCGCGCCTGCGCTACGCCGGGCCGGGATGCAATCCGACGCTTGTCGTCGAGCGGGCGCTCGACAACCCGAGGTGTAGCGCGCCTGCGCTACGCCGGGCCGTGATGCAACCCGACGCTTGTCGTCGAGCAGGCGCTCGACAACCCGGGGTGTAGCGCTCGTGCGCTACACCGTGCCGTGTGGCTGAAGTGTTTCAGGCGCTAAACACCAACTCTTCGCCTTCCACCTTTGCCTTGATGGTCGCGCCCGGCTGGAAATCGCCGGCCAGTATCCGTTGCGCCAGCGGGTTTTCGATCCAGCGCTGGATCGCACGCTTGAGCGGGCGGGCACCGTAGACCGGGTCGTAACCGACCTCGCTGAGCTTCTCCATCGCTTCGTCGGTCACTTCCAGGTCCAGATCACGCTCGGTCAGGCGCAGACGCAGACGGCTCAGCTGAATGCTCGCGATGCCGGAGATCTGGTCCTTGCCCAAGGGCTCGAACACGACGACTTCGTCGATCCGGTTGATGAACTCCGGACGGAAGTGGCTGCTCACTGCATCCATCACCGCCGCGTGCTGCGCCTCGCGGTCGCCAACCAACTCCTGAATCTGCGCCGAACCCAGATTCGACGTCATTACCACCACCGTGTTGCGAAAATCCACCGTACGACCCTGGCTATCGGTCAGGCGACCGTCCTCCAGCACCTGCAGCAGCACGTTGAACACATCCGGGTGCGCCTTTTCCACTTCGTCCATCAGAATGACCGAGTACGGCTTGCGGCGCACGGCTTCGGTCAGGTAGCCGCCCTCCTCGTAGCCTACGTAGCCCGGAGGTGCACCAATCAGCCGCGCAACGCTGTGCTTCTCCATGAATTCCGACATGTCGATCCGCACCATGGCCTCCTCGGTATCGAAGAGAAACTCGGCCAGCGCCTTGCACAGCTCGGTCTTGCCGACGCCGGTGGGCCCGAGGAACATGAACGAACCACTCGGCCGATTCGGGTCGGCCAGTCCCGCTCGCGAACGACGCACGGCGTTGGATACTGCGACCACCGCCTCGTGCTGGCCAATGACGCGGTTGTGCAGCGCCTCTTCCATGCGCAGTAACTTGTCGCGCTCGCCTTCGAGCATCTTGCTGACCGGAATTCCGGTCCACTTCGACACGACCTCGGCGATTTCCTCGTCGGTCACCTTGTTGCGCAGCAACTGGTTTTCGGTCTTGCCATGTTGCTCGGCCATCTGCTGGCTGCGCTCCAGATCAGGAATGATCCCATACTGCAGCTCGGCCATGCGATTCAGGTCACCCTTGCGCCGCGCCGACTCCAGCTCCTGCTTGGCCTGCTCGATCTTTTCCTGGATCTGTGCAGAGCCTTGCACGTCCGCCTTCTCGGCCTTCCAGATTTCTTCCAGATCGGCGTATTCCAATTCGATCTTGGCGATGTCTTCCTTGAGCTTCTCCAGCCGCTTGAGCGCAGCGTCGTCGTCCTCCTTCTTCAGCGCCTCGCGTTCGACCTTCAGCTGAATCAGCCGGCGCTCGAGACGATCCAGTGCCTCGGGCTTGGAATCGATCTCCATGCGGATGCGGCTGGCCGCCTCGTCCATCAGATCGATGGCCTTGTCAGGCAACTGCCGGTCAGTGATATAGCGGTGGCTGAGCTTGGCTGCGGCG
>CAYZFU010000235.1:346-5122 GCA_964477725.1 uncultured Halopseudomonas sp. | reverse complement strand
TATGCCCTTTTCCACGAGCTGGGAACGGACGGTCAGCGCCCGCCCGCTGATCGCCAAGCGCCTGATCGAAATCGCCAACGAGACCGGCGCCGATGCGATCTCCCACGGTGCGACCGGCAAGGGCAACGACCAGGTTCGCTTCGAACTCGGCGCCTACGCACTCAAGCCCGGCGTGAAGGTCATCGCGCCATGGCGCGAATGGGATCTGCTTTCGCGTGAAAAGCTGATGGACTACGCCGAAAAGCACAACATCCCGATCGAGCGTCATGGCAAGAAGAAGTCTCCGTACTCGATGGACGCCAACCTGCTGCACATCTCGTATGAAGGCGGCGTGCTGGAAGACACCTGGACCGAACACGAAGAAGACATGTGGCGCTGGACCAAGTCGCCTGAAGCCGCGCCGGACATCCCGACCTATATCGAGCTTAGCTACCGCAACGGTGACATCGTCGCTATCGACGGCAAGGACATGAGCCCGGCCGAAGTATTGACCTACCTGAACAAGGTGGGTGGCGAGAACGGCGTCGGTCGTCTGGACATCGTCGAAAACCGCTTCGTCGGGATGAAGTCGCGCGGCTGCTACGAAACTCCCGGCGGTACCATCATGCTCAAGGGGCATCGCGCCATCGAGTCGATCTGCCTGGATCGCGAGGTTGCGCACCTGAAAGACAGCCTGATGCCCAAATACGCCGAGCTGATCTACAACGGCTTCTGGTGGAGCCCTGAGCGCGTCATGCTGCAGCAGATGATCGATGCATCGCAGGTCAATGTGAACGGTGTGGTGCGTTTGAAGCTCTATAAGGGCAACGTCATCGTCGCCGGCCGCAAATCGGATGACTCCCTGTTCGATGCGAACATCGCGACCTTCGAAGACGATGCTGGTGCGTACGACCAGGCCGATGCCGGTGGTTTCATCAAGCTGAATGCGCTGCGCATGCGCATTGCTGCTGGCAAGGGCCGCAAGCTGCTCTAAGCGCAGGGCCCGGGTGCGAAGGGGATTGGTGCATTCTGCTTCGCGGCCAGGTCCGCTCCTACACTGATTCGTATCTGGCTCGGGCTGGTCTTGTAGGAGCGCACCCGGGCGCGAAGGGTTTGGTGAATTCTGCTTCGCGGCCAGGTCCGCTCCTACAGGGCTTTGCCCCGTCTGCTCCTGCGGGGGCTGGATTCTGCATTCATTCAGCAGGCGACGTTCTGCTGCAAACGAGGGAAACACCATGCGCATACTCCATACCATGCTGCGTGTCGGCGACCTGGAGAAATCCATCGCCTTCTACACCGAAGTGCTGGGCATGACTTTGCTGCGGCGCAAGGACTATCCCGAGGGCCGTTTCACCCTGGCTTTCGTCGGCTACGGCAACGAGGCCGAGAACAGCGTCCTTGAGCTGACCCACAACTGGGACACGGACCATTACGACCTTGGCAGCGGCTACGGCCATATCGCCATTGAGGTGAAGGACGTCTATCTGGCCTGCGAGCAGATCAAGGCCGCTGGCGGCAAGGTGGTTCGTGAGCCTGGCCCAATGAAACACGGCACTAGCGTGCTGGCGTTCGTCGAAGATCCGGACGGGTACCGCATCGAATTGCTGTCTGGCCGATCAGGTGCGGTCTCCGATAACTAATACAGAGCGAGGCGAGGCATGAGCCTCTGGTTGATCGGCCTCGTTTCGCTGATCCTCGTTGGCCTGTATTTTCAGGCGCGTCGGCGCAAGCGCGCCGAGTATGCTCGGGCTCGCGCCAAGGCGTTTGTGCTCGTCAAACTCCTGCGTCGCCTGCTGGAGCACATGCAGCGTCACCGTGGCTTGTGCTTTGGTGTCATGTCTGGTGAATCGATCCTGGAAGGCGAGCTCTGGGCGTCCCAGCAGCAGGTCCTTGCCATACTGAGCGAAGCCCGCCAGTTCGAAGCCAATCTGAAGTGGTATGACCGGTGGCAACAGACCATCCACTATTGGGATGAGATTCAGCGGAGCCAGGCAGAAAAGGCTCCGGCTGACGCTGTACTGTTATTGCATCACCAGATGATAGATCACCTGCTCGGCGTCATCCGTGCCATCGCCGTCCCCCGGGGCCTGGTCCCCCGCGGTGCCCTGTCAGCCACACCGGCGGGGAGCTGGCTGGAACTGCTCGAGCACACCGAGTTGGTCGGCCAGGCACGCGCGGTTGGCACCGGTATCGCTGCGCGCCGCCAGAATACCCCCTCTCAGCGACACGAGCTTGCCAAGCTGCGGCAGCGTCTGAGCAAACAACCCTACGAATCTCTGGCGCAGCTGGATGCCGACCCTGAATTGCGCCCGTTGGTGACTCAGGCGGTAACCGAGACCGAGCGCAGCCTGGATCTGCTCATGGACCTGATCGACAAGCTGCTCGCTGCTGCCGCAGGTAAAAGCGTGCATTCGGCCGTTTACTTTCGCACGGCAACGCAGGCGGTCAACGGCTTGCTGGGGCTGGTCGACCTGCTACTGGAGCGTCTCGAGCAGCCTAGCCAGGCGTGATCCCGCGGATACGCGTGGCCATGTCGGCCGCGTACAGGTCGGTCATTCCGGCAATGAAATCGATCACGCGCAGATAGCTCGAATACAGGTCCCAGTCCTGCTTGGGCGCGTTGTTGCCCATCAAATCAAGAATGCGCTGATGTTTGAAGCTCAGATTCTCGCCGGCATGCAGTTCATTCACCGCGCCGCAGAAGGCATCAAGCAGTGTTTCCAGCGTGCTGTAGGCGCCTATTTCATGCAGCGTCTTGCGCTTGTCCTGGAAGATACGCTCGCGCGCCATGTTCTTCGCGGCCTGCACGCAGCGACGCGCGTTGTCATGCATGTGTTCGACCAGATCGCCTTTCAGCTTACCAGCGAGTAGGGCAGGTTGTTGCTCGAGGAATGCTTGCGCTGCGGCGTTGACCAGGTGCTCGATGGCCTTGCCGCGCAGGATCGCCAGCTTGCGCCGGGTCGAATCCTTGGGCCCCAGCTGGCGGTAGGTGTCGGGCAGGTCACCGTCAACCAGATCCAGCAGTAGCCGCTCGACCTCGGTATAGTCGAGCAGCTCCATTTCCATGCCGTCTTCCAGATCGATCAGGCCGTAGCAGATGTCATCAGCTGCCTCCACCAGATAAACCAGCGGATGCCGGCCCCAGCATTGCTCATCCTGCATCGGCAGGCCGAGCTTGTCCGCTATCTGCTCGAGCAGCGGAAACTCGGCCTGGTAGCAGCCGAACTTATGTTTCTTGTAGCCCAGGCTGTCAGCGTGGCGCGAGGTCCAGGGGTACTTCAGGTAGGCTCCGAGCGTGGCGTAGGTCAGCCGCATGCCGCCTTCGAACTGGTGATATTCCAGCTCGGTGAGCACACGAAAACCCTGGGCATTGCCTTCGAAGTTGAGAAAGTCGCTGCGCTGCGCGTCGGTCAGTGGGTCGAGCCAACCCTGCCGGGCGGCCTGATGGAACCAGTGGCGGATGGCATCTTCGCCTGAATGACCGTAGGGCGGGTTACCGATGTCGTGGGCCAGGCAAGCCGCCTGGACGATCACGCCAAGATCGGCGGGCTGGCACCACTCGGGCAGCTGGCCACGCAGCATCTCGCCAACCCGCATGCCCAGCGAGCGTCCGACGCATCCGACTTCCAGGCTGTGCGTCAGGCGGGTATGGATATGGTCATTGCTGGAGACCGGATGCACCTGGGTCTTCTTGCCCAACCGGCGGAAGGCGCCGGAGAAGATGACCCGGTCGTGATCTTTGTGAAAGGGCGTGCGCCCCAGCTCATCACTGGCGGCGGCCAGCTTGCCCAGACGCTCGCGGCACAGCAGTGTTTCCCAATCCATTCGATCCTCCAGTCAGACCAACGAGTATGTGTGATGCCGCTGACGCTGCCAAGCGTCGCCCGGATGTGTGCGCTGGTTCTGCAATGAATCGATCCGCGCTAGAATGCGCGCCTTTCCATCCCCACGGACCGTCATGATCACCAACCTTCAACTGACCCTGTTCGGCACCCAGGCCTGTCACCTGTGCGAGGAGACGCTGTACATGCTCCGACCGTTGGCCGGCAACGGCGTGGCCGTGCGCGAGGTCGATATCGTTTCCGATCAGACCCTGTTGGAGCGCTATCAGTTGCGCATTCCGGTATTGCGTCGCGAAGACACCGGCGAGGAGCGTGACGGGCCATTCACCCTTGCGCAGCTGATGGAGTGGCTGGGTGATGCAATGGGCGAGGAGGGCTGAGCATGGCGCAGAAAGTGACGGCATTCTGGAAACGCAAAACCCTTGCCGAAATGGATCAGGACGAGTGGGAATCGCTGTGCGACGGCTGCGGCCTGTGCTGCCTGCAGAAGCTCGAGGATGAAGACGACCCGCAGGCGATCTACTACACCCGCATCGCCTGCAAACTACTCGATCGCAAGACCTGCCAGTGCAGCAATTACGCCGATCGCCGCGAGCAGGTCCCGGACTGCATCCAGTTGACCCCCAAGGATGCAGAGGATTTCGCCTGGCTGCCGCCCACCTGTGGATATCGTCTGGTCGCAGAGGGAGAAGATCTGCCGCCCTGGCATCACCTGGTGTGTGGGGACCGGCAGGCGGTACATCATTCCGGCATATCCCAGTCTGGACGCATGCTGGCCGAGGATTCGGTCGCCGAAGACGACTGGGAAGAACACATCATCTTCCGGGTGGGTTAAAACCCACCGCGCCGATTCCGGCGAGCACCCACAAACAGTGGGAGGCGCGACTCGCGGCGACCGGGTTTGGCCAGTCCACTTAAAGCAGGGCGCACAGAGAAGGCCCGGTCGCGGCGGGTC
>CAYZFU010000235.1:0-336 GCA_964477725.1 uncultured Halopseudomonas sp. | reverse complement strand
TTGGAAGCCAAAGCGTTTTGCTCACAGGTCGCAATCGCGTCCTGGGCTGCTGCGCGGGCCTGCCTCGCCGCGCTAGGGTTATCCGGCGCCGCCGCTATCGCGGCACGAGCGACACGTCCAGCGAACCTGGCGAGCACACACAAACAGTGGGAGGCGCGACTCGCGGCGACCGGGTTTGGCCGGTTCATCCATAGCGGGGCACGGAGAGAACATCGTCGCGGCGGGTCGCCCCTCCCACAATTGGAAGCCAAACGCCTTTCTCACAAGTCGCGATCGCATCTCGGGCTGCTGCGCGGGCCTGCCTCGCCGCGCTAGGGTTATCCGGCGCCGCCGCTA
>CAYZFU010000234.1:4792-5125 GCA_964477725.1 uncultured Halopseudomonas sp. | reverse complement strand
TCTGGATGAAACGATCGGCCAGTGTGGACTTGCCGTGGTCGATATGGGCAATGATCGAGAAGTTTCGGATGAGACTCAGTTCACTCACAGCAAGGATCTTCCAGACAAGGTTGCCAGGCATGGCGATGGAGGGGGAGCTTCCCCGAAAACAGCCCGCGAGTGTACCCGATTGAAGCAGGGCTTGCTATCGCTGGTCCGGGTGGCCCGGGCCGGTCCGACAAGTCGCTGAACCAGGGCACAGAAACGAAAACGGCGTCCATGTAGCTGAGCCACATGGACGCCGGGAACATCGAGAACGCGTTACTGACCGAGGCGGAAGGTGATGTAACTGGC
>CAYZFU010000234.1:0-4767 GCA_964477725.1 uncultured Halopseudomonas sp. | reverse complement strand
ACCCGCATCGAGACCGAACGATCAGTCGGCAAACCCTCGACCAACTGCTGGAACGTCGATACCGAGTCCACGTTCTGGTTATCCAGATTGGTGATAACGTCGCCTGGCCGCAGGCCTACCATGGCACCAGGCCCCCGGCGAACCTCGCTGACCACTACACCGCCCTGAACGTCGAGGTTCTGCTTCTGCTCGGCAGTCAGATCACGAACCACAACCCCGAGACGGTTGTCACTCGCTGCGGAAGTCGATGGTGCCTGACCACCCGGCATGCCAGCCTGATCCTCGTCGGGCAACGCTCCAATCTTCATTTCCAATTTCACACGTTTCTTGTCCCGCATGACCGTCACGGTAGCGGTTTCACCAGGACGAACGCGACCGACCGCATGAGGTAGATCCGAAGACATGACGATTTCCTCGCCATTGAATGACAGGATCACATCGCCAACTTTCAATCCGCCCTCGTCCCCTGGGCCGCCCGGCATTACTTGCGCGATCAGGGCACCTGCGGGCTTGGGCAGACCGAAGGATTCGGCAAGGTCCTTGTTCACTTCCTGGATGACCACACCGAGCCAACCACGACGCACGGTCCCGTCGCGCTTGAGCTGCTCGACGACGTCCATGGCGACATCCACGGGGATCGAGAACGACAACCCCATGAATCCCCCTGAGCGGGTGAAAATCTGCGAATTGATGCCGACCACTTCACCGTCGAGATTGAACAGCGGCCCGCCCGAATTACCCGGGTTAATCGCGACATCGGTCTGGATGAACGGAACATAGCTCTCGTTCGGCAGGCTGCGGCCCTTGGCGCTGACGATACCTGCCGTGACGGAATGATCAAATCCGAACGGCGAGCCGATAGCAACGACCCATTCACCTGCCTTCAGATCCGCCGAGCGCCCCATACGCACCACCGGCAGGTCTTCACCCGCATCGATCTTCAGCAGCGCCAGATCGGATCTTGGATCAGCTCCGATGAGCTTGGCGGATAATTCCCGACGATCGGTGAGGCGTACGAAGATCTCGTCCGCGCCGGCAACGACGTGATTGTTGGTCAATACGTAGCCGTCACGGGAAATGATGAAGCCAGACCCGAGCGACTGCGCCTGACGCTGCGGGGGCTGCTGGCCCGGAGGCATGCCGCGCTCGAAAAACTCGCGGAAAATCGGCGGCAAGCCTTCCATGTCAGGCATGCCCGGACGCATGCCCGGCATGCCCGCGGCTCGCGGGTCAGCGTTCTGACGGGTGCTGATGTTGACGACTGCCGGCGAGGCTTCCTCAACCAGCTCGGTGAAATCGGGCAGACTGCGCGCGCTGGCAACCGACTGCCAGGACAGCAGGATGGCGCCGGCAAGCGCGACTAGCCAGCGATGCACGGGATACGTGGACACAGAAACTTCCCCCATCTGAAAAGAGAAACTCGACGGATTGTCAGATAATTCGCACGGTCGATCAACCGCTAGTCGCAGCAGCCTGCGAGCTCGAAACGGTACGCAACACCTGGGGCTGAAATCGTGGATCGCCGGCGTGACGTCGACTTTGCAAGCGAACAATCAGCAGCCCAAGGAACAGGCCGACAACTGCAGCAGCGATGATCCAGGGCTCGGCCAGGCTCAGTGCCTGTGCTAACAACGCAGACAGGAAAAGTCCAACCAATGGAACGAGATAAACCCAGGCGGAACCCGACACTACGGCGTGCTCGGGAATTCCGATGACGACTTCTTCACCGATCCGGTGACTGTGGTCGGTCAACACCCGGACGAAACCCTGACGTGACCTTGATGCAACCTTGTGCAGTAAAGCCTGACCACAGCCAGCCCGCGCCTGGCAACTACCGCAGGTACTACGACGCACGGTCTCCACCCACACAGCCCCGGACTCGACGCTGAGAATTCTTCCGTGCTCTTCGATCATTGCTGCGCTTCGGTCTGCATCGGCATAAGCGAAGCAAGGATACGCTCGGCGGTTGCCGCCGGTATCTCACCTACAAGCGTCGCAAGGAAAGCACCGTCAGGCATGGTCAGCTTGCGACTGACTGCCACCGTAGGACCGACCTGCGCGCGCACATCTTCGGCCCGCTGCATATCGTCGAGCTTATCCACGAACAGACTGAACCGGGCAAGCCCGTCGGTATAGGTTCTCGACAACGTCGGCGTATTCGAACCTGGCGCCGTTTCGGACGCTTCCGATTGCATCCGGAAGCCCTGCGGTACCCAGGCCGGCTGCCACGCATCCCCTACCCTGTCCCCGCCAGCCCGCGCCCGCTCCATCGGCACACAGTCAGTGTCGGTCTCGAGCAATCCGTCCGACATCGACCCCATTTCGAGCCACGCGAACTGAAACCTTTCCATGAGCGTGCCGCGATCGCCAAGCATCAGCGACTTGAGCAACAGCCCTGTCTCGGAATCCAGGTACAGCTCATAGGCGTAGCGATGCGCATCACGGGGCTCAACGGCGAGTACCGTGACCGGACGCGCGGCGACTCGGGTTGCCCCGATTACTCGGGGCGCGTAGGACGCGAGGAGCAACTCGAGCTCATCAACCGGCTGGGATGCTTCGTGCGGGTTGAGGCCCGTCCCGGCGGTGCTCGAACAGACCAGGCGACCGTCACGGCGCAACCATTCCTGAGCCGGTCCATCGGACTGGACCAGCCTCTCGGTCACGCCATCGGAGCCGGCACTTCGCCAGATCTGATGGGTGGTAAAGCTGCCGGTGCGCTCATACACGAAAGCGCCGCGGAAACTGAGTTCCCGCGACGCTTCGGTCATTCTGGATAACCAGTCCTGCGCTTCGTCTGCTGACACCACGGCGGATATCAGACAACCTGCCAAGCCGGCCCAGCGCACGGTTTTCCTGTTTACTGGCACTATCCGTTATCCGCGCTTACTGATCATCCAGGCTCGCAGCGCGAGCTTGCGGGACCAGTTGCGGCGCAGGCGATTGCGTGGCGCTCTCTGCATGCTGGCGCAGATAGTCACCGATCCGCTGCTCCTGCCATGCCGGAGCGGCGGGGGTTGCTTGCGCATCACCAGAAGACTGGAAGCCAGCCAGAACCGCCGTGCCTGGCTGGGAAGCCACGGCCGGAGCCTGGACCTGCTCGACAGCAGCCGGCGCGGAACGCTCGGCGACGATAGCCGATTCGCCCGGAACCGAACCCTGGTTGACCATACGCACACCTACCAGCACGGCGACGGTCACCGAAGCGGCAACAGCTACCTTGCCCAGGGTCTGCCAGGCAGTCGACAACCTGGTCGAAGCACGCGGCGCGGGCTCATTGGCGAGTGCTGCAGCGATACCAGCGGACAGGTCGACCTTGGCCTGCCAAGGCTCTTTATGCATGACTGCCCGGGCGAGCTGATACCGCTCCCAGGTCCCACGAACCGCAGGGTCCTGATCGGTGGCCTGGAGCACGCGCCGGACTTCCAACTGCTCGGCTTCGTCATCCATGAGCGCGGAGATAGACTCCTGCAAGGATTCGCTTCTCATTGGTGTACCTCTGCTTAAGAACCCCAGGGGGCTTGGTGCGTTAACCCTTTATTCCTGCTCACGCTTCGAGCAAAGGCTTGAGGGCTTTGTCGATCGCTTCACGCGCCCGGAATATCCGCGACCTTACGGTCCCCACCGGACATTCCATCACGGAAGCAATATCCTCGTAGCTCAGACCCTCGAATTCACGCAAGGTCAGCGCTGTTCTCAAATCGTCAGGCAACAACTGCAGCGTTCGGTTCACCACCTGCTCGATTTCATCGCGAAGCATGTCGCGTTCAGGCGAGTGGATATCCTTTAGAGCACTGTCACCCTCGTAATACTCCGCATCTTCAGCGGCTATATCAGAATCCGGCGGACGACGTCCGCGCGCGACCAGGTAGTTCTTTGCCGTATTGATCGCGATGCGGTAGAGCCACGTATAGAACGCGCTGTCACCGCGAAAATTCGCCAGGGCACGGTAAGCCTTGATGAATGCCTCCTGGGCTACGTCTTGCGCTTCGTGGTTGTCGTGTACGAAGCGCGTCACCAGGGCCAGGATCTTGTGCTGGTATTTGAGTACCAGCAAATCGAATGCACGTTTGTCGCCTTTTTGAACTCGTTCGACCAACTGCTGGTCCGTCTGTTCAGCCATACCCCCGCTCTCCGTGGCGTAGAGGCAACACCCATGCCTTGAAGTAATAGACCTGCAATGTAGCCAAAAGTTCTCCCCTTATCAGGTTCAGCAATGAGAGCGACAGGTTGCCGAAAAGTTCCCGCAATCTTTCACTCTCGTTGCCAGTCCTCTCGGTAAGCTGGTGTGGCTAGCGAGGCGGACTGTATTGTCCCTAACTCAGCTTCTATATACTACCCCTCGCGCCTGGACCCAACCGGCCCCGACATCGACCCCGCGGAAAATTATGACGGCGAAACTGCAATACGACGTATTGGTAATCGGCAGCGGAGCAGCAGGCTTGACCCTTGCGCTGCACCTGGCCACCGACCTGCGGGTCGCGGTATTGAGCAAGGGCCAGCTTTCCGAGGGTTCCACGTTCTGGGCCCAGGGCGGCGTCGCTGCGGTTCTCGATGACAGCGATACCGTCGACGCGCATGTTCAGGACACCCTCGTGGCCGGCGCCGGGCTTTGCCACGAAGAAGCAGTACGCCAGATCGTCGGCGACAGCCGCGACGCGATCGGCTGGCTGGTCGATCAAGGCGTTCCCTTCACTCGGGAACGTCGTGAAGACGGTAGCGAGACTGACGATTTCCATCTGACACGTGAAGGTGGCCACAGCCATCGCC
>CAYZFU010000233.1:0-5132 GCA_964477725.1 uncultured Halopseudomonas sp. | reverse complement strand
AGTCGCCCGCCGCTATCTAGTGCGCGAGCGGCTGACCCGCTCGCATGTACTGCCCGTACCCGCCAAGGAGAGCGACAATGAATAACACCATGCATCGTTTCCGCTGGCTCTGGGCGGTCGCCCTGCTGATGCTACTGCTGGCAGTATTGCTGTTCCAGGCGCGCTCCAATCCGCAGGCACCGACCAACGAGCCTGCCGAGACCAGCCAGGCCGCCGAAACCACTGCAGAGCCGCTGACCGAAGCTGACGGCTCGCTCGAAGAAGCGCTTCCGGCGCTCGACTCGCTACCCAGCTGGGATCAGGACAAGCCACCAGCCAGGCGCAACCTCAACTTGCAGCACTGGACCACCGAACAGGGCACACGGGTCTATTTCATGCCGGCATCCGAGCTGCCGATGGTCGACGTGCAACTGCTGTTTTCCGCTGGTGCCGCCCGGGATGACGGTCAGCCCGGCCTGGCCACGCTGACCAATGGCATGCTCGCCGAGGGCACCGAAAACCGCGACGCTGGCGAGATTGCGGCGGGCTTCGAGCGTCTCGGCGCGCAGTTCAGCAACAGCTCCCATCGCGACATGGCGCTCGCCAGTCTGCGCAGCCTGGCGGCACCCGACAAGCTGAACCCGGCAGTCAATCTGTTCGCTGAAGTGGTCACTCGCCCCAGCTTTCCAGCCGATGCCTTCGAGCGCTTGCGCAATCAGCTGCTGGCAAGTCTGCAGTTTCGCCTTCAGCAGCCATCGGCGCTGGCCAGCGAAACGTTGTGGAATGGCCTCTACGGCGAGCACCCCTATGGCCATCTGCCCCAGGGGACGGCGGAAAGCCTCAGCACGTTGACGCCGCAGGCGCTGGATGCCTTTCATCAGCGTTTCTATAGTGCTGGCAACGCAGTCTTGTCGATCGTCGGCGCCATTGATCGCAGGCAGGCCGAGCGTATCGCCCAGCGGCTGGCCGATGCGCTGCCACAGGGCCCTGCAGCCGATCCACTGCCACCGCCGGTACAGGCGCCCGTCATAACGGGCCGCAAGCATGTCGAATTCCAAGGCCAGCAGGTGCATATCCTCATCGGGCAACTCGGCATCAGCCGCGGGGACCCTGATTACGCAGCGCTGTACGTCGCCAACGAGATACTCGGCGGTTCCGGCTTCGGCTCGCGCCTGATGGAAGAAATCCGCGAAAAGCGCGGCCTGTCATATTCGGTAGGCAGCAGCTTCTCGCCAATGCAGGTTGCCGGTCCGTTCACCATCAGCATGCAGACCCGGGCCGACCAGGCAGAGCTGGCGCTGAGTGTGCTGAACGATTCCTTACGCGAGTTCATCGAGAACGGGCCGACCGAGGCAGAGCTCAAACGCACCAAGCGTCAGCTGATGGGCGCGTTTCCGCTGAGTACGGCGAGCAACGCGGCGATCGTCGGCCAGTTGGGCATGATCGGCTTCTACGATCTTCCGCTGAATCATCTGCAGCTGTTCATGGATCAGGTCCAGGCGCTCACGGTCGAGCAGGTTCGCGATGCATTCGCCCGACATATCAGCCTCGATCAGCAACTGATCGTCACCGTTGGCCCGCCACCGGCAGCGGAAACAATGGACGAGGAAAGCGAAGGCGAAGGCCAACAGCCCGCGGCTGCGACATCCGAGCCCGAAGCAACCGAAACGGAGCAGCCATGAGCAGGCGCCCCCAGGCGGCACAAAGCCAGTTGCGCATCATTGGCGGAGAATGGCGCAGCCGGCGTTTCGGATTTACCGAACAGCCCGGACTGAGGCCGACGCCGGACCGGGTGCGCGAGACCTTGTTCAACTGGCTTAGCGGTGAACTCGAGGGCGCCCGATGTCTCGATCCGTTTGCCGGGAGCGGCGCGCTGACGCTCGAGGCTCTGTCACGTGGTGCAGCCTACGCACTGGCCTGCGATACCAGTCGCGACGTGGTGCAGACGCTGCGCGGTCACCTGGCCACGCTAGGCTGCGAGCATGCCGACATACACCAGCAGGACGCGCTGGGCCTGCTCGCCACCGCGCCGGAGCAGCCGTTCGATGTGGTCTTCCTCGATCCACCGTTTCGCCAGGAACTGCTCGAACCGACCTGCCAGGCGCTTGAGGACAACGGCTGGCTGACCCGTTACGCCTGGATCTACACCGAGAGCGAGGCAGCTCCGGCCACTCTGGCCCACCCGGCGAATTGGCAACTGTACCGGGAAAAACGCGCCGGACAGGTCTGGTACAGCCTGTGGCGCCGCCAGGGCTGATGCCGTTTCGGCCGGCCGCCTGGTTGCCGGGTGGGCATCTGCAAACCCTGTTCGGCCCGTTGTTCCGCCGCGCGCCGGATCTGCACCGTGAGCGCCAGCGGCTCTCATTGGCAGACGGCGATTTCATCGATCTGGACTGGTACGGGCCCGATCAGCCGCACGCCCCCTGGGTAATTCTTCTTCACGGGCTCACCGGCAGCTCCGACTCGCTATACGTGCTGGGGCAGCAGCAGGCTCTCGCCCGAATCGGGTGGCGCAGCGTAGCCGTCAACTGGCGTGGCTGCTCGGGCGAGCCCAACCACTTGCCCCGCGGTTATCACTCAGGAGCCAGCGATGATCTGGCCGAGGTGGTAAAGCAGATTCGCAGCATGGCAGGCCCGCAGCGCTCACTCGCCGCAGTAGGCTATTCGCTGGGTGCGAATGTCTTACTCAAGTATCTGGGCGAATGCGGCAGCGACAGCGATCTCTGCGCTGCGGCAGCGGTCTCGGTGCCCTTTCGGCTGGACCAGTGTGCCGATCGCCTGGGGCGCGGCTTTTCACGAGTCTACCAGGCGCGATTCATGCGTCAGATGGTCGCCTACGTAGCCAACAAGCAGCTCGCTTTTGCCCGCAACGCTCGCGAACAGGAGCACGCACGCCTGGTAGCCCTCGGCTCGCTGGAAGGCATGTCGACGTTCTGGGAGTTCGACGAGCGTGTCACCGCTCCGCTGCACGGTTACGCCAGTGCGGCCGATTACTACAAGCGCTGCAGCAGCCGGTACTTTTTGGGCGACATCGTCACGCCGACGCTGATCGTTCAGAGCAGCGACGATCCCTTTGTCTTTCCGCGCAGCCTGCCGGAGCCGGAAGAGCTGTCCACGGCAACCACCTTCGAGTTGCATACCCGGGGCGGTCACGTCGGATTCGTCGAAGGGTCACCCTGGCGGCCGCGCTTTTATCTCGAACGACGCTTGCCGCAATGGTTGGCCGAGCAGCTCGACAAGTCGACTGCCGCTCAACGCAGCGGTGAATGATAGGCCTGGAGTAACCCGGCGACGGCCGGACGGGCCTCGTCGGATAACAACGGCCATTCCTGCGCCAGCACCTGATACACACCACGACGCAACTGCTCGGGGGTAAGCGCCTGCCCCGCCTCGAGCACCGAGGTATAGACGAAGCTGACCCAACTGGTCATCAACAACCAGCTATTGATTGCCAGCACCTCCGGATCGGTGCGCTCGCGGCAGAGGATGCCAGCCTCGACCAGCCCCTGATAAATGGCCCGGGCGCCATCCACGCAACGCCTGGAAAACGCCCGGTAGCGTTCGGCCAGTTGTGCGTCGCAATCGAGCAGGTGCTCCAGGTCACGCAGCAGAAAACGATAATCCCATAGCCCGTGGAACATGGACTCCAGGTAGGCGCTTTTATCGGCGAGCGTCAGCGGGCGCCCCTCCGGCAACTTGAGATAGGCGTCGACTTCGGCTTCATAGCGAGCGAACAGTTCGGCAATGATCTGCTGCTTGTTGCGGAAATGGTAATAGAGATTGCCCGGCGACATGTCCAGGTATGCGGCGATGTGATTGGTGGTCACGGCCCGCTCGCCCTGTTCGTTGAACAATTGAAGGCTGGCTTGAAGAATGCGCTCGCGGGTTTTCATATCGCCTTGGCCTTGAGGAGTCCGTTTGACACTTTAGAGCATTTGCTCTAACAATACCGATAACAACAAGAGTCGCCACCGACCTGACCGAGGCCCCCATGGTAGCCGATATCGCTTATCTCCAGGATCAGCAAGCATCTCTTTCCAACATGCGGGAGGTTTTCGGTCGCCAGCGCGCCGCCTTTCGTGGCGCGCCCATGCCTGACGCGGACCAGCGCATCCGCCAGCTCAAGGCGCTGAAAGCTGCCTTGCTTGCCCATCAAGACCAGCTTATCGAAGCGATCGACGCAGACTTTGGCCGTCGCTCGGCCGATGAAACACGGCTCGCCGAAATCCTGCCCGCCGTCGAAGGCATCAACTACGCGCTGAAGAACCTGCGCAGCTGGATGAAGCCTTCCCGGCGCCGGGTCGGCATGGCTTTTCAGCCAGGCAAGGCGCGCGTGATCTACCAGCCGCTCGGCGTGGTCGGCATCATCGTTCCCTGGAACTATCCTTTGTATCTGGCCATGGGCCCGCTCACTACCGCCCTGGCCGCCGGCAACCGCGCGATGATCAAGATGAGCGAGTCGACGCCGGCTACAGCCGAAGTCTTCGCCAGCATGCTCGCGACCATCTTCGATGACGAGCAGGTCGCTGTGATCACTGGCGAGGCGGAAGTCGGCCAGGCGTTTTCCCAGCTGCCGTTCGATCATCTTTTATTCACCGGCGGCACCGGTATCGGCCGACACGTGATGCGCGCAGCTGCTGATAATCTGACGCCGGTCACCCTGGAACTGGGCGGCAAGTCCCCGGCCATCGTCTCGGCTGACGTACCTATCAGGGACGCCGCCGAGCGCATCGCCTTCGGCAAGGGGCTCAACGCCGGCCAGACCTGCGTTGCGCCGGATTACGTACTCTGTCCGGCGGCACGCGTCGATGAGCTTGTCGAGGCTCTGCGGCGTCAGTTCAGTAGCTTCTACCCGAGCCTGGCGGCGAATCCTGACTATACCCAGATCATCAATCCGCGACAGTACAAGCGCTTGCTCGACTACCTCGGCGATGCCATCAACCGCGGTGCACAGGTCATCGAGATCAATCCGGCTGGCGAAGATCTGACCGGGACTCGCATCCTGCCGCCAACCCTGTTACTGGACGTCAACGATGACATGAAGGTGATGCAGGAAGAGATCTTCGGTCCGCTGCTGCCGATCGTGCCCTACAACAGCCTGAGCGAGGCGCTGGATTACATCGCCGATCGTCCGCGACCTTTGGCGCTGTATT
>CAYZFU010000232.1:4459-5148 GCA_964477725.1 uncultured Halopseudomonas sp. | reverse complement strand
CGGCGGCAACGCGCTGCTGGCTGATCAGCGAATACTCGTCCTGCGACTCGCGGCTGACGTTGTAGCGTGCGGCAACGATGTCAGCAGTTTCGATCATCGACATGTACAGCTCAGGCTTGTTCTGCTTGATCCACTCGTTGGTGCCCTTGTACATGTTGACCTTGTCGTTCTGACACAGGCTGATGGACTCGACACCGCCAGCAACGATGGCCGGAACCTTCTCGGAGATCACGCGCTGGGCTGCCAGGGTGATGGCCTGCAGACCGGAGCTGCAGAAACGGTTGATAGACAGACCGGCCGTGGTGACCGGCAGGCCGCCGCGAATGGCAGCCAGACGCGCCATGTTCTTGCCCTGGGCGCCTTCATGGAAAGTTGCACCGAGGATGCAGTCTTCCACCAGCGAGGGGTCGATATTGGCCCGCTTGACCGCCTGCTCGATAACGAAACCGGCCATGTCGACACTGTGGGTATTGTTCAACGCACCACGGTAGGACTTGCCGAGACCGGTGCGGGCTGTAGATACGATTACTGCGTCACTCATGGTTTGACTCCTGAATTAACCTATGCGCCCACTAGGGGCGCGGTTCAAAGCTGCCGATCAGGCGGGTTGATTCTGCCGCTCGCCCCAGGCCTTCAGCGTTTCCCGCGCTTCCCGGTAGGGCTTCAAGCCCAGCCACAACAGGGTTGCG
>CAYZFU010000232.1:1201-4449 GCA_964477725.1 uncultured Halopseudomonas sp. | reverse complement strand
CACCCAGAAAATCGAATAGCGGACGGCGTTGTCGTCCTGGAAAATATAATCGGTGGTCATCGCTACGGCGGTTGGGCCGATGCCGAGGCCGATCAAAGTCACGACGAACAAGTAGATGGCAGACGTCTGACCGCGCATCGCGTTGGGCATGACTTCCTGAATCGCTGCCGGCGCCACGCCAAAGGGCATCGCGACGGTGAACACATTGAAGAACATGATGATCCACAACAGCGTCATGTTATCCACAAGATAAACGACGTTGCAAAGGAGGGTCAGGATAGCGGCTGCCACACCAATGCGCATGTTCGAATCACTATAACCCTTACGCGCCAGCCAGTCGGCCATGCGGCCGCCGAACACGATACCGGTCGAGCCGGCAACCATTACCGTGGCGCCGTAGTAGAGCCCCACCTCACCCGGAGTGAGGCCATGGTTGCGGATGAAGAACGTTGGAATCCAGGCCGATGCTCCGTAGGAAGCAAAAGATAGACAGGCGAAGCCGAAATTGTGACAGATCACCGCCTTGCGAATGCTCAGCAGGTACGCACCAACATCTTTCAGCGGCACAGAGACACCGGCGCCAACGCCTTTGCGGCTAGGCTCCTTGATGGCGAAAACCAGGAGACAGAAGGCGATACCCGCTGCGCCAAGAACAAGGAAGATGAACTGCCACGGACGGATCATGCCAAAGAACGGGAGAACCATTTCACCCTGGGCCTGAGCCCAGGTCACGACCGCGCCGCCTAGCAGGAATGCCATGCCGGCGCCCAGATAAATACCCATGGAGTAAACACTGATTGCCGTGGCTCGCTTGTCCGGCGGAAAACTGTCTGCCATCAATGAATAAGCCGCTGGAGACAGCGCAGCTTCGCCAGCGCCTACGCCAATACGGAAAACGATGAAATGCCAATACGTCCTGGCCAGACCGCACGCAGCCGTCATCAGGCTCCAGAAGAATATCCCGGCAGCGATCAGGCCGCGGCGACTTTTGCTATCTGCCACTCGGCCGAGCGGGATACCGGCGATGGTATAGAAAATTGCGAAGGACAAACCCATTAGCAGGCTCATCTGCGTGTCACTAATTCCCAGGTCAGCCCGGATCGGGGCGACAAGAAGATTCAGAATCTGGCGATCGACAAAGGAGATCACATAAGCAATTAGCAGAATGCCGACTGTCACCCAGGCTCTAAGCGGTGACGGGTAAGCGCTGTTATTGTTGTTCACTGATGTCCTCCAGGGGCCGCAGGAAATGCATGCGAAGAGGAGAGTATCAGGTCCGCACAGCGAAAGTCGATTCCGAAAACAAACGCATTAGCGAGCACGATGCGGGTCCATCACTCTCGGCAATAGGAGTACTAATCGATGAAATCCGGGCTGCGCCCGCTGGTTCTGATCGGTGCGGGGCACGCGCACGTCGTCGCGCTGCGCCGCTGGTTGCAGACGGGTTACCGCCCGCCGCAAGGGTCGGTGCTGATCACCCCAGACCGATATGGCTGGTACTCCGGCATGATGCCCGGACTGATAGCCGGGCGTTACCGTCTCGATCAGTGCCGTATCGATATGGTCGAGCTTTGCCAACGCTGTGGCATCGGCCTGATACATGATCGGGTGCATGCAATCGAAGCGGAGGAGCAGCGGGTCACCCTCGGTAATGGTAATGAAGAGCGAGGAGAATGGCTGTCACTCAACATAGGCTCGGTGCCGCCCTCACCCGATCTCAGCGCAGCGACGTTTGAGGTACTGCCGGCCAAACCCTTTCCGATGCTGGTCGAGGCCTGGCAGCGCTGGCGAGCCGAGGGCGCACCTTCATCTATTGCCGTGTTGGGCGGCGGCGCTGCGGCGTTCGAGCTGGCTTTGGCGCTTCAGGCCAGCCTGCCGGGAACCAGCCTGCGCATCATCAGCGGATCCGATCTGTTGAACGGGCATCATCCCAGGGTGCAACGCAAAGCAAGCGTGCTGTTGCGCGAATACGGTGTCGATCTTACAGAACACCAACACGTTACCGGCGTGCGAGGCGAGGAGTTGTTCGCTGACGACACATCGCTCGGCGCCACCGGAGCGCTGGTCGTAGCAACCGGGGCGGGAGCCTATGCCTGGCCTTGCGAATCCGGACTGGCCTGTGATGGGCGATTCGTCAGGATTGACGCAACACTGCGAAGCATCAGCCACCGGCATATCTTCGCGAGCGGAGATTGCGCCGCCCTGCCGGGCACTCCGCACGCGGGCGTATATGCGGTGCGACAGGGCCGGATTCTTGCAGACAATCTCAGGGCAGCTCTGCTGGGCGGTCCGATGAAGCTCTACCATCCCCAGCCCAGGGCGCTGGCCCTGCTCTCTAGCGGCGACGGTCGCGCTCTGCTCAGTTACGGTCGCTTGACCGCCCACAACCGGCTGTTGGGGCGCTGGAAGGATCACCTGGATACCGGCTTCATTGAAGGTTGAGCCTTTCTGCGGAACGGCGAACTTTTAGTGAGCGTTGTCCGGCATTGACCGATTGCCGTCCAGATGCTTCGGTGGCTAAATGACCTGATATCGAGGCTGTACCCTCTGGGAGATACCATGAACAGGGAAGTTATTATCCGGCTCGCACTTGTCGCTGCCCAGCTCGGTTGTCTGGCGTGGCTGGCTTTCACTTATGGCGAGTCCGTGATCTTCCCCGCCCTGCTCGCCTGCGCATTGCCATGGACGTTGCTGGCCCTCCCCAACCAGCCACCCTGGATCGATATCGCGCAGGCTTCGCCTGAAGAAACACCCGCTCTCCCGGCTGGTCTCGCGGCGGCTGCCAATCTGAGCCGTCTCACCGCTGCGGACATGGCTGTATCCGCGGCGCAACTGGCCGAGCGTGTCGCCAAGCCGGCACAAGCCTTGACCCAGGCCGTTGACAGTTCGGGGCGAATTGCCGAACAGCTACAGCAAGCTCGAGATTGTGCGCAGCGCGCCGTTCACGATTCACAGGTGGCACGAGCCAGCAGCGAAGCTGGCCAACAGGCTTCGGAGCAGGCCATCGCCATCATGCAGGAGCTATCCAGACAGACCAGGGAAAGCCTGACGGATCTCGATCAGCTCGTTGCGAGAACCGAGAGGATCGGTCAGGTCAGCCAGGCTATCGAAGGCATCGCCGCCCAGACCAATCTGCTTGCACTCAACGCAGCGATCGAAGCGGCACGTGCCGGCGAGTCGGGGCGCGGATTCTCTGTGGTAGCCGAAGAGGTACGGAACCTGGCGAAGCGTGCCGCGCACTCCTCCGC
>CAYZFU010000232.1:0-1191 GCA_964477725.1 uncultured Halopseudomonas sp. | reverse complement strand
GTCGCGCACATTGCTGGCGAGACCCAGCGTCTGACGGACGGAATCGCCCGGTTGGCCTCCCAGTCTGTCGCCGGGATCTCGGTAGTCGAGAGCGCTGGCGAAGGGTTCAGGGACATCGGCGAGCAAGGCAAGCGCATGGCGCAGGAGAGCGGTCAACTCGTTGCGGCCTGCACCGCCAGCGGCGAGCAACTGAGCCAGCTGTCGAATGCGCTTGGGCAGCTGTACATTGGCCTGGCAGGCGATGATGAGCAGGCACGCCAACTTCACGTCACGGCGGTGAAGTTGAGCGAAGTGACCGCGCAGGTCGAGGCGATGCTGACCGCTGGATCGCTGCAGCCTGGCGCTTGACGCCCTGGTTGCGAGTGATACAGCGGATCTGATTCAAGCCGGTAGATGACCGGGACTCAGAGCCACACCGCATCCCAATGCGGGTATTCGCCAATCTCGTTCGCCAGCCCTGCGCGTAATGGGTTGGCGATGACGTAGCGCGCCACGGCTTTCAGATCCTCTTCCCGACGCAGAGCGCGGTCGTGGTAGCCAGGTTGCCATGTCCTGCTTCGAAGCGCTCTGGCAGACATCGACTTGAACCGCGCCAAGGTGATGCCAAGCGGCTCCTGACCCAGCTCGAATAGCCAGTGGAGATGATCAGGCATGAGAACGAAGGCCAGCGTGGAAACCTGGCGCTGGCGAGCTAGTGCATTGATCGCTGTCCTAGCCGCGCACAGATCGGCAAACAAGGGCCGCCGCGCCTCGGTGACCGTGGTAACCAGGTAGATCCGCCCCGGCTCGGATACCCTGCCCCTGCGTAGTCGATGAGAGGCCGGTTTTGGTGGGCTGTGCATTGGGGGCTTCCTTGTCCGGTTCAGTGGTAGATACGACCGGGACTACGATAGCGAAGCTTGATGGACAGGTTTGTGCGGTGGTTGGCAGTCCGCTATCGCGCCGGGGACGGCGCTCCCACAGGGAATGAAGGCGGGCTCGAATGTCGCGGCTCGTACGCCGGTATTGTAGGAGCGGCGTCCTCGCCGCGATTAGGGGCCCGCAAGCCCGCTATCGCGCCGGGATTGAGCGCTGGCTGCGAGGGCGTAATCGCGCCGGGGACGGCGCTCCCACAGGGAATGAACGCGGGCTCGAATGGTGCCGGTCGTACGCCGGTGTTGTAGGAGCGGCGTCCTCGCCGCGATTGGGGGC
>CAYZFU010000231.1:0-5193 GCA_964477725.1 uncultured Halopseudomonas sp. | reverse complement strand
GCCGTCCGTGCCTTGGCAGAACATGTCCATCGCGTCCGCCATCTCCAGCAGCCGCACGCGCCGCATCTCGGGCAGCGTCGGGTCCTGGCCGCGCGTGCGCAGCGCGTTGCGCACGTCGCGCGTGAGCACCGTGCGTTTCTCGGCCACGCAGTGCTCGGCGGCATCGAGGATGCACTGGCGGATCAGCGAGCGATCGGCCCGCGTCATCCGGGCTTCTTCCTTGTCCTCGCCGCCTGTGATCATCAGCCGTGCCGTGATCTCCAGTTCACCCAGCACGTCGCGCTGCTCGTCCTCCTCCATGACCGAGGAATCGGCTGGCAATTCTTCATCCAGTGCATCGGCATCCAGCGTCTGCACGTTGCCGGGCGTTTCGATCAGCCGGCGAGCGTCGGCGAACGGCGCTAGGCTGATGCCCGAGCCAGGAGCCAGCTTGACCCGGTTCACGGTCAGACCCAGGCGCTTTGCGAAGTCGCTGAACAAGCCGAAGCTGTTGCCGGCCTCCACGATGAACAGCCGCGGCCGGTAGATGGCCGTGACCTGGTTCAAGAGGTTGTTGAGCGTTGCGCTCTTGCCCGAGCCGGTGGGGCCGAACAGGAACAGATGGGCGTTCATCTGCCTGTCCAAGCGGTTCAGTGGATCAAACGTGATCGGCCCGCCGCCGCGGTTGAAGAACGTGTTGCCCGGATGACCCGTACCCTGGCTGCGACCCCACGCCGGCGAGAGATTCGCCACATGCTGGGCGAACATCAGTTGGGTGAACCAGTTCCGTCGATCTTGCGCAGGGTTGTAGCAGCACGGTAGCCAGCGCAGGTAGCTGTTGAGCGGCGCGACTTCATCGTCCTCGCGCACAGGCTGCAACCCCGCGTTGAGCATCACGTTGGCGAGGTCCAGACCGCGCCTGTCAAGTTCGGCTTCATCGCGTCCGCGCAGATAGAAGGCCAGCGTGCCGCGGTAGAGCTTGTGCGCGCTGCCGATCAGGGAGCGTGCCTCCTGCACATCCTTGAGCGTTTGTTCCGATGCCAGTGTTTCGCCGACAGCCTTCTTCGCCTGGTGATTCAGGTGCGATTCGAGGATGTCCTGGGGCGTCGCCACCATGGTCAGACACATCGTAGTGTCTTCGGGCATCTGATCGAAAAGCGTGTTGATAGCGTCCCCCTTGCGGGTTTCGCCGGTCAGGTGCCCCGTACCGGGCGGCATGCGTAGCCGGTCGGTGACCAGTACGCGATGCGGCATACCGTCGAAGTACCAGGTGCCGTGCTCGGCATCGGAGCGAGGCTGACCGAAGAATAGCCGTTGACTGAAGTCCCGACCACTCGCCAGCTCGATTTCACCTTCCTCCACCTCGTCGGGATAGCGGGCCAGCGCATAGAAGCGCTCTCGCTCCTCTGCGCCGGGCCCGAGCATCGTGGGGCGTGGGTTGAACCAACGCAGCAGCCAGTCGTGAACATCGGCCGCGACCATGCGCCGGGCCTGGATGCCGGCGTTCGCCAAGCCGCCGCAGAGGCGATCGCAGACGATGTTCAGCATTTGCTCGGGTGTCTGGCCGCGGCGGTTCGCCTGCCCGGCGGCCCGGCGATAGACCACCATGCGCACGCGCCGCGTCTGGCCGCGCCAGCGCAACCGCGTGACCACCGTATCCTCGAACAGTCCGCCGGGCTTGGCCACCGCGCGCAGGTGGTGGCCAAAGAAGCGGAGGTAGAACTCGGTGAAGGCCGTGCTGCGGGCGCGCGGCTGCACGTAGTCGCGTAGCGTCTGCATGTACTGGTCGAAGCTGGGCTCGTCCTGTGCATAGAGCTGGAGCACCCACGGGTTCTCATCCAGCTCATCGAACGAGTCCTGGAGCGCGTTTTCGAGCGCATCGCGGGCATGAGCGAGCCAGCCCGGCTCCCGACCTTCGGTGCCTAGCGGGACCAGTTCGTAGAAGGCCGCGACCGATTGCCCGTCCTCCAGCAGCATGGACTTCGACGGCGGCAGGAACTCCACCCACGGCAGCAGCTCCGCGAATGACTGCGCAACGTCGTACATCGCCTGCTCGTCCGCCACGGTCGCCGGCCTGCGGCCCTGGACCGTCGCTCCGGGTTCGGCAATGCCGGCCTGGCGCAACGCCTCGACGTGGCGCTGCCAGCCGTCCGGCTGCTCGTCATTGCCACCATCGGATGCAGCCAGCTTCGGCCAGGGGAGTTTCCAGCGCATCAGTAGTCCTCCACGCGCTCGCCCGGCATGGCGTACTGCACTCGCTGGTACAGGGGAAAGACCGTCGTGTAGCCCGGAACCGGCACGGGATCGGTGCCCGCCAGGTGCGGGTACACATACATGACAAGATCGGGGTTCGGCAGGCGGTGGAACTGGCGATAGACCTCGTTGCGCGCCGTGCGCGTGTAGCGCATCTGCTCGGTGGGCGCGGCCTCCACGTCGGCCTCGGTCAGCGGCCGGCGCAGGCTCTGGCGTGCATCGAGCAATTGCCTGCGCGCCACCTGGCCGGCGCCACCACCCCCGTCACCGGCGTTCTGCTGCCAGATGTCCATCATCGTGCTGTCGCCGTGGGGGAGCAGCTTTTCCTTGCTGGTGGCACAGCCGCCGAGCACCGCGACGGCGAGGGCCAGCGCCAGGGCCTTATTCAAGTTCGAGAGCATGGCTTTCTCCTGCGCGGTGATCGACCTTGCGGCCTTCGGGATCGAAGTCGATGGCGAGCGGCTTTTCGAGGTGGACGGCGACCTTCGCGCCGGGCTGGACATAGACAGCGGCGAACGCCTGGCCGTACAGCTTGTTCACCCAGTCGGCCATGTCGCGCACGCCACCGGCCAGGATGCGGCCCACGGCTTCATTGCCCGAGATACCGACGCTGCCGATGGAGCCGTCGGCGCCGACGTAGGACATCTGGCCGCTGTCGCTGTCGATCAGCGAGGCGACGCCGGCACCGGCGGCGGTAATCAGGGCTTGCGAGCCAAGGTACTGCTGGGCGTTGCTGCGCCGCTCCCCGCTGACGCAGGGAATGCCGTATGGGTCGCTGATCCAGCCCAGGCCTCCACTTTGAGAGTTCTGCTGCTGGTTGTTTTGCTGGTTGCCGTCGCGGTCTTCGGGGATGGTGCGGATCGTGCCGTCGTGGAAGACGAAGGTGATGCTGCGTACCTGGCCGCGCACGCACGAGAGCGTCCAGTCGCCCGATGCGGTGCCGCTGAACACGGCACCGGCCACGTCGGGAATGTCGATGCCATTGGCGGTCAGGTTGTCCTGTCCGACCAACACCTTGAAGGGGTACGGATCGTTGACGGTTCCGTCGATCGGCACGCGGCCGATCAGCGCCGTCATCGCCACCGACCCCATCAGTGTCGAATTGGTCGGTACGGTATAGACCGCCTTGGCGCTCTTCACGCCTGCGGCGCGTGCGCCCGCGTTCGCCACGGTTTCGGCCGTGGTTTCCAACGTGCTCTGCGCGGGGCCGAAGCTCGTCGGGAAGCTCATGCCGCTACCCGTGCCACGACTGCTGTTGCGCCCCTCGGCTTTCCTCGCATCGTCGGGTTCGACCCAGCGCACGCCGCCTTCCATGCCGGCCTCGTCGCCGTCACGCAGCCCCAGACCCACCGGCAGGTCGGCATGGCCGCCGCCACGTCCGCCGATACTGTCCAGGCGCCGTTGCAGGTCGGCCAGCAGTCCTTCGGTCTGCTGGCGCGCGCTGGCTGCCTGCTCTTGGTCGCGACGCAGGTTGGTGCGCTCGGAGTCGAGGGCCGAATTGATGCGCTGGTCAATGGAGTTCTCGCGCTGGCGCAGTCGCTGGTTTTCTTCGCGCTGGGATTTGTTGTCCGAGAGCGCGGTCTGAAGCTCGGTGCGCAACTGCTTCACTTGGGCAACGAGCGTCGCCACGGTGTCGCGCGGGGTATCGCCCTCGATGCCCAGCGCCTTCATTTCCGCTGGCGTGAGCTTGGCGCCGGCATCCGCGGTCGGTGGTGCCGAAGTGCTGCCTCCCGAGAACAGCCGGATGGCGACGAACAGCACCAGCACGGCAACCGGGATCATCAGCCACTTCAGGAGTCCATTACTGCGCATGGCGGACCTCCTTGCGGTCGGTGCCATCCTGGGAACCGGCTTCCGGTTGCGGGAGATGCACGGCCGGGTCGAAGCGGTTGACCGCTGGTAGCAGCGATTGCGCAAGGCCACGCCCGCGCGTCACCAGGTACAGGACGGTCGTGTCCTCGGGCGTCCCGCGCGGGCCAAGCGCCTCGTGTTGGAAGGTGGCGGTGAGGAAATCGCCTTGCAGCACGCGCGGGTCCAGGGTGATCCAGCCGCTGCTGCTGTTGGTCAGGCGCACGGCGGTCACCCACTGGTCTTCCAGACGCCATGACGCGAGCGCGACCGCGCGCACGGGCAGCGTCGGCATCAGCGTGCCGAGGTCGAGGCCACTGCGCAGGTTCACCCGCATGACGCTCGGCAGCGGCTCCACGGTGCGTAGCGGCGCGTAGAGGTTCTGTGCGGCGAAGCGCGTCAGGACAACCGACACCGGGGTCTCGCGTCGCGCCGCTCGCGCGCCGGCCTGGTCCTGGGCGCGCGCCGGAGCTTCGTTGTCATCGCCGGGCTGATCGCCATAGCGCGCCGGGGTGCTGTTGCCCTCGACGATGCGCACTGGTTCCAGCTCGGCTTCGCCGTCCTTGGCTGGCTCCGCCGCAATGTCCAGCAGGATCAGCGCGCCCGTGTCGGCGTCCTGCAATTGCAGCCGCGTGGGCTCGATCGGCTCGCTAGCACGCAGGTACACCGCGCCGCCCGCGCTCTGCACCCGTAGGCGCTCGCCGACGCCCGCAGGTACGCCCACGCGGACGTTGCGGTCGATGAACACGATGCGCTCGTGGCCGACCTTCAGCGGCACCGCCAACGGCATACGTTCCCAGCGCAGGATCTCCACCGCCTGGACAGCAGGAGCCGCGGCCACGGCCAACAGCCCCAGCAGCGTGAGTACAGGATGCTTCATGGGGTTTCTCCTTGGGGCGCTTGCGGAGACAGGCCACCAGACGCCGGGCGCGTCGGCTCCGGCGTGCTGATGCGCTGGGGCGCGCCCTCATAGCAGTCGAGCGCCAGGCCGAACGGGTTGCGGGCGGGATCGACGTCCACCCGCGTGACCTTCACGGGATAGCGCACCAGAGCGCGCTTGACTTGCTCGGCGCCGTAGTACTCGTCGGCGGTGATGTCCAGCGTCACTACCCA
>CAYZFU010000230.1:0-5216 GCA_964477725.1 uncultured Halopseudomonas sp. | reverse complement strand
CAGGCAATCGTTACCGAGCGCGTCCGCGGCAAGACGTTGTTCATGCCGATTCACCAGGGCAAGCCAGGGCTGAACCTGCTTACCGGCGAGCATCATGACCCGGACGTAAATACGCCGGCGTACAAGGAGACTGCGGTCAAACTCGAGGTCCTGGCCCGCGAACGCGGCTCCTCTCCACTGCCAGCAAACAACTTCCGCAATGGCCATCGCACACCCAACGAAGGAGTGCCGGTCGAGGTTAAATGGATGCAGCCTGAATACGTCGAACCGCCCATCCACGCACCGCAGCCGGAGAAATTCTGATGGCCGAACGAATCGATTATGACGTCAAGCCCACCCCCATCGGCCCCGACGCCCACGAAGAGCTTCAGCGGCTGCTGCAGAGTCTGCACGAAGGCGGCGTACTGCGCTTCGCCAACGATATGGTGTCATCCAAAAGCGAGGTCACCAAGGTCCTGGTGGACGGGCTGAACCAGGAGGGATCGCTCAATGCCGTTCAGAATCTCTCGATCCTGCTCATGGCGTTGTCGCGTATCGAACCCAGTGAATTCTACAAAGTGGTATTCGGCCTCAAGGACGCGATGACCGAACTGGGCCGCCATGCGCCGGACAAACAGCAGGAAGACGCGCCGGGCATTACTGGCGCCTACAAGATGTTGCATGACGACAAATTATGGGCTGCGCTAACGCCGGTGATCAGCGCATTGAAAGTGTTTGCCGAGCGGCTGGGTGAAGATATGGAAAAACCCGTGACCAAGTTCACCGGCAAGCCGACCGAACTCTGACCGTCGGCCGGAAACGAAAAAAGCGACCCGAGGATCGCTTTTTCGTTTGAAAAGTGGCGCAGCGGACGGGACTCGAACCCGCGACCCCCGGCGTGACAGGCCGGTATTCTAACCGACTGAACTACCGCTGCGCATCAGCCCAGCGACACCGGCGAGCGGTAGGGGTGGGGTACACCCTGTCATCTGAACTGGCGCGCATTTTAACCATTCCCCGAACCGAGTCAAGCAGTTAGCGCATATTTTTATCAAGCACTCCCAACTTACCGGCTCGCCCGCTTCAGACCGGCTGCGCAATCGTCGGTCTAGCGGCTTGGGCGTCGGATGCCAGGGTCAACCTGCATACCGCTGGCACCACCAGCAGCGTCAGCACCGTCGAGGCCAGCAAGCCGGAAATGATCGCCCAGGCCATCGGCGGCCATAGCGTCGAAGCCGAAAAAGCCAGAGGCAGCAACCCGGCAATCGTCGTCGCTGTCGTCAGCAGGATCGGCCGGGTACGCCGCGTTACTGCCTCGGCTACCGCGTCGCCTATCGACAAGCCCTCGCTCAGACGCTGGTCGATGACATCAATCAGTACGATGGCGTTGTTCACCACGATGCCCACCAGCGCGATGATGCCCAGCACGGACTGAAAGCCGAACGGCGACCCGGACAGTACCAGCCCGGGGAAGACGCCGACGCTGGCCAGCGGAACGGTCAGCAGAATGATGCCGACCCGGCGGAACGAGTTGAACTGCAACAGTAGGAAAAACAGCAGCAGAAGGATGCCCACCGGAGCCGTCGTGAACAAGGCGCGGTTGGCGTCGCCCGAGCCTTCACTATCGCCACCCAGCTCCAGCCGGGTGCCCGCGGGCAAGGGGTTGGTTTCCAGGCGGGACTGCAGCTGGTCGAGCACCTGGCTGAAGCTGTAGCCGTCTTCGAGACCCGATGTCACCGTATAGATTCTGGCGCCGTCACGCTGCCGGATGCTGGCTGGCTGCCAATCGGCATCGATCCGCGCGACTGCGGTCAGTGGCACGCCCTGCCCGGCTTCGTTGAATACCTGCGCAGACATAAGCCGTTCGACGCTTTGTTGTGTCCCTTCGTGTGAGCGCAGAACCAGCGGGATAGGATCCAGTTCCTGACGATAGTGTTCGGCAGTGAAGCCCAGGCTCCGAGTGAACAGAGTGCGTGCCACATCGGCACGCGTGACCCCGTAACGCTGCGCCAGCGCGTCATCCACCTCGACCTTCAGAACAGGTACGCCAAGGTCGATATCGTGACGCACGTCCACCGCCCCCTCGCTCTGCTTGAGCAGGGTGAACACCTGTTCGGCGGCGGCGATCCGCTGGTGGTCGTCATGATGATAGAGGCGAACCTCGACCGGCGCTGCACGCGGCGGACCCTGCCCCAGCGTACTGGCTACCACGTCCAGTTCCGGCATGGTCTCAGCCACGTGACGACGAACCCAATGGATGACCCCTGTGGTATCGGCAAGGTCGGTGGTGGTCACTGCCAGCCGGGCCCGGTTGGGCGCTTCGGGCGCGCGCATCAGGTTGTAATAGAAGCTCGGACCCGCCGAGCCGACGAAGCGATGAACCGAGCGCACATCCGGGCGCTGGCGAAGCCGTTGTTCAAGGTCAGCCGCGACGGTTTCGGTACGTTGCTGGTCGGTCCCCTCGGGCATATACAACTCGACGACGACCAGCGGACGATCGGCGTTGGGAAAGAATTGCAGTTTCATCAACGGCGTCAGCGCCAGGCTGGCCAGCACCACAACGGCTCCGAACGCGATGACCCGACGCGGCGCGCGGGTGGTCAGCCGGGCCAGGCGTGAGCCGAGCGCTTCCATCCGATCCCCGCGACCGGACCGTGAAGGTTTGAGAAAGCGACCAGCCAACAACGGCGCCACACTGATCGCCAGCAGATAGCTGACAATCAGCGTGAGCATGATCATGACCGGTATCCCACGGGTAAAATCGGCAGTACCTCCCTTGGATAGCAGCATGGGCGTGAACGCGGCGAGCGTGGTAGCGGTGGAGGCGCCGAGCGGGCCTGCCAGTTCACGTACTCCTTTTGCAACGGCCTCGCCCGACGTCTCGCCGCGGTTTAGCCGATCCTGGATGTTTTCGACCATCACGATGGCGTTGTCGATGAGAATTCCCAGCGAGATAACCATGCCGATAACCGCGATCTGATGCAAAATGCCGCCGCCCAGATCGTAGATACCCAAACTGATCAGGGCGACGAGAGGCAGCATGGCCGCCACCAGCACACCCATCCGCCAGCCCATGCCGAGCAGCACGACGGCTACGATAATTGCGACGCTACCGATGAGGTTGGCTTCCAGACCATCGAGACGCTCCTTCACCTGGTCTGGCTGAAAAAACATTTCGTCGATGTGCAGCGGCTGGAAATCCGCGCGAACCAGATCCAGGCGCTCGCGTACGGCACTGCCGAAGCTGATCGCATCGACCTGCCCCCGCTGCGCGGTCAGCTCCACCAGCACCGCCTGTTCGCCATCAAACCAGGCTCGCGGTTGCATGGGTTCCCGCGGGCCGCGCCATATGTCGGCGATTGCCGCCAGGGGCACAACGGCACCATCAGGCAGCGGTATCTGCGTCGCGCGTAATGCTTCCAGGCTGGCGAACTCGCTGTTGGGCAATACGCCCAGACGCTTGCCCCCTGCCTCGACGAAGCCGCCCGGTATCACCTGATTGCGCTGGGCCAGCAGCTGAGCAAGATAACCCGGGGAAATGCCCAGGCGCTGCAGCTCGGCATCCTGGATGGCAATGGTTATCTGCTCCTCGACATCACCCGACAACTCCACGCGTGATAGCCCGGGCAGGTCAGTGAGCTGCCGCTTGAGCCGCTCGGCCTCTTCGCTCAGCCGGACCAGCGAGGCATCACCACGTACCGCCAGGATGATCGCTGGAATGTCTATGAGCCGGTCATCCAGGGCCATCTGGCCGACACCGGCCGGGAATTCCAGACGGGCTCGTTCCATCGCCTGTCTGACGCGGTCCCAGGCCGAATCGGTGTCGTAGATGTGATCCTGTAAATGAATGGTGACCAACGCGACACCCGAGCGGGCCGTGGCCATGAAGTGCTCGATCTCCTCGACCTGCGAGAGCTCGTCAGACAAAGGCTCAAGAACCAGCCGCTCAACCGACTCGGCCATCGCCCCCGGATAGATCACCGTGATCATGCCGGAGCGATAGGGAAAGCTCGGATCTTCCTGGCGAGCCATGGTCAAATACGAGGCGACACCCAGCAGACAGAGCATGACCACAACCATGCCGACCAGCCGGGGCCGCATAAGCGACGCGACGTTCATCGCAGAAGCTCCACGGCGTCACCATCGGCCAGCCGCGTCAGGCCGGCGTAAACCACCTGGTCCCCTTCCTGCAAAGCGTCGCCGCGCAGCACCGCCCGTTCACCCTGAAGCGCACTAACCTCCACCGCTACCCGCTGCGCGCGATCCTGTTCGATGCGGAACACCGCCAGGCCGGTGGGCGAGCGCATGATGGCCGAGACCGGGACGCTGCTCTCGGCAAGCCAAGACGCCTGTAGACCGACCTCGACCCCATCTCCGGAACGAGCCAGATCGCCGTCTAGCCCGACCACCAGGGGATACAACGAACCGCCCTCTGACGAGCCGAGACCTATATCGATGACGCGTCCCGCTTTCTCTGCACCAGTGAGACTGTTGCGGACCGGTAGTATCTGGCCGGTTTCCAGGCCGGCGAGCAATCGTGCCGGCACGCGCACTTCGACTTCATGGCCATCGGACGCGGCCAGACGCAGGACCGGCTGGCCAGGCGCAACGAATTCGCCTGGCTCGACCTCCAGCGCCTCGATGCTGCCGGCAAATGGCGCCCGCAGTTCGGTCTCGCGCTGCAGTTGTTGCGTCTGCCGCAGGGAAGCCTGGGCGCTCGCCACTCCGGCCTGCAAGGCTTCCAGACGGGATCGCTGCTGTTCCCGCTGCTGAGCGGAAATCACGCCACGCTCGAACAGCTGCTCGGAGCGCTGCAGATCGCGTTCGGCCTGAGCCGTCTGCGCCTGCAGCTCGGCCAGTCTTGCCTTGGCAGCATCCCGCGCCGGAAGCAGCTCGGGGTTGTAGAGTTTGGCCAGCACCTGGCCCGCCTCTACTCGCTGCCCGAGTTGCACCGGCCGCTCTTTCAGCACCCCGCCTACCTGAAAGGTCAGGCCGGCACGCTGGCGAGCGCGCACCACTCCGGCAAAACGCAATGGCTCGCCAACTTCTGTCCGGCTCACCTCGGCAACCCGCACCGGTACGGCACGGACCGGAGTCAGCTCGGCGGCATCGGCGGTAGTTTCCCCACCACAGCCAGCCAGAGTCGCCAAACCAGAGGCGGCGAACGCGACGGGGAGAATGAACCGGGCAAAGCGCGACAGGATCAACATGGCTAGGCTCCGTATGAGCTGAACAGT
>CAYZFU010000229.1:5024-5246 GCA_964477725.1 uncultured Halopseudomonas sp. | reverse complement strand
CCGATGTGGTACACGCTGGCGCCGCTGTGCTTTCTCTTGGTCATGACCGTAACCGCGTTGATCTTTCAGCTGCGCACTTTCTACGAGCAGGGCAACTGGTTCCTGCTGTTCCTGGACATAGTCGTCCTGGTGGCTGCGATTCTGGTTGCCATGGAATGTGCCGCTTCGCTCAAACGTCACCGTTCCAGGGTGGCCGACGAGGAGCGCGGATGAAAAGCGGAT
>CAYZFU010000229.1:255-5002 GCA_964477725.1 uncultured Halopseudomonas sp. | reverse complement strand
AGCCAGGCCCGTTTCTTTCTTGAAGAAGCCTATAGCGCACGCTACCGGGGAGCGATAGCGCGCGCGCGGCGCGACGAAGATGACCTGTTCATGTTGCTGGTCTTTGCCGAGCTGATGGGGGTACCCAACCCTGCCGCGTACTACACGCTTGAACTACAGCCCCTTCTGCTTGAGCGATTCCACGATTGGCACCGCCGCCAGGGCATGGAACACTCTCCGTTGGATCATTTCCGCTGCTGTTAAGCAGTTGCAATAGGAAGCACCATGCGCGATTTGCTGGAACGCCGCCTGCTCTGGGTTGGTGGCAAGGGAGGAGTGGGGAAAACCACGGTATCCGCCGCCCTGGGGATCCTCGCGGCAAGCCGAGGCAAGCGCTGCCTGGTGGTTTCCACCGACCCAGCGCATAGCCTTGGCGATGCGCTGGACCGTCCGCTCGGACACTACCCACAGCGCATCCTGCCCAACCTGGACGCCATGGAAATCGACCCGGACGCCGAGGTCGATGTTCATCTGCAAAACGTGACCGAACAGATGCGACGTTTTGCTGCGCCGGAAATGATGGCCGAACTGCAGCGACAGATGCAGCTCACCCGTCATTCGCCGGGCACCCAGGAAGCCGCGTTACTGGAGCGTATTGCGCAGCTGATCACCGAGCGGAACAGCGATTATGACCTGATCATTTTCGACACCGCGCCGACCGGGCATACGCTTCGTCTGCTGACGCTCCCTGAAGCGATGGCGGCCTGGACAGACGGACTGCTATCGCATAACCGGCGCTCAGAGCAGCTTGGCAAGGTTCTCAAGCATCTGACGCCGAAGTCCGGGCGCGATGTAGCCAGCCCTTTCGGTGATCCGCGCGAAGACCGCCTGAGCGAACTGGACCAGAAAACCCGTGACGTGGCGACTGTCTTGCTGAACAGGCGCAGGCTGTTTCACCAGGCCCGACGGCAGATCGAGGACTCCCGGCGAAGCGGCTTCATTTTTGTGCTTACACCGGAGCGGTTGCCGATACTGGAGACCACACGGGCAGTTGCCACCCTGCGAGAAGCCGGAGTACCGGTGGCCGCCGCTCTGGTAAACCGGGTGATCCCCAGCGAGGCCGATGGAGATTTCCTGAGCCGGCGGCGTGGGCAGGAAGCTGTGTATCTTCAGCGCATCGATAACGAGTTGGGTGATCTGCCGCGACCGCGACTTCCCTGGCTGGAAACCGATGTTCAGGGCATCGAAATACTCGAGGAGATCGCCGGCCGCCTTGCAAGTGAGGGGTTCTGACGCTTCGCGGCAAAGCGGGGCGGAGCATGGCCGGTCGTCTCTCGCTGTGCACAGCTCGACCGAATGTTCCATCGCAGCGACAGTTCGTCGCATGTGATCTGGAAAACCACCATCTGACCGGATAGTCTACGTCCATAACAATCGTCGCCCAGGGATCAGGGAAAATGACGCCAGATATTTCCACTCTCATGCTTGTCCTCGCGCTGACGACCGTCATATCGGTCGTCGGGCTGATGGTGGCAAGCTTCCTGAATCGCCAGATCGTTGCCATTCGCTATTGGGCCGGTGGGTTGATGGTATTCATACCCGGTCTGCTTTGGCAGGTATTCAGCCCGCCGCTTCCGCTGTGGGTCAGCGCTGTCATCATCACCCAGGCTTATTTCATGCTCTGGTGGGGTACGCGCTGCTACAGGTTTGGCCAAACCCAGCCGCAATTTCACAAGGTGATGCTGCTGCTCTGTCTCATACAGGGCAGTGCTTTCTTTATTTTTCAGGACTCGCTGCGTATCAGCATCCTGATCCACAGCGCGATCGTGGTGGGAGTCTGCCTCGTCACAATTGTCGAAGCCGTGTTGATGCGTCTGCGCCAGCGGGCGCTGTTGCTCGCCTGGATGGTACTGTGGGGCGTCCACGCCGCGGTGTATTTCCGACGATTCATGTTATATGCGCTGGATCCAGCCTACACCGAAGTAACCAGCATGCACGCCGAGTCGCCCGTCGAGGCAGTCAACTACCTCGAGGGGATAGCGTTCATATACGGATTCTCACTTATCTGTTTTATTTTCACCACGCTTCGACTTCAGCAGGCGCTGCGCAGACAGGCAACCCGTGATCCATTGACCGATCTGCTCAATCGTCGAGCTTTCGAAGAAACCAGCACGCGGCTGCTAGCGCAGTCACGGCGGTTTCGGCGCCCGCTGAGCGTACTGGTGATGGATCTGGATCGCTTCAAGGCGATCAACGATCAGCATGGTCACAAGGCCGGAGACAGGGTCCTGCAGGCGTTTGCCGCGCATCTGGACAGCCATCTGCGTGCGACCGACCTCTCTTGCCGTTATGGTGGCGAGGAATTCGTGGTGTTGCTGCCTGATACCGATCTTGCTCAGGCGCGCGATTTGTCTGAGCGCATACGCCTGGCCTGGGAGGATCTTGCGGTGGATATCGGCGAGGGCAACCTCAAGGGGACCGTCTCGATTGGTTTGGCCAGCGTGACGCAAGGTCAGGGTCACGTTCTTGACGATCTTGTCGAGCGTGCCGATCAGGCACTGTACCGTGCCAAGCAACTCGGGCGGAACCAGAGCCACGTCTGGCAGGAAGGGCTTCGTCTGGCTGCGCTGGAGAGCATAGTTTGAGCGCAGTGAAGGACGCTTGTATTTCTTGGCTCTGTGCCATAGAGTACTTTGCATAACACAATAACAAACAAGCGAGATCTTCATGTCTCCCACAGCGGAAGAGGCTGCGCGCGCACTGCGCGAGATCGCCACGATACGCGCCCGAGCCGCCGGGTTTCAGGACTACCGTGCCGAGTCCAGTCAGCTTATCCTCTGGGGCTTTGCCTATGCACTTGGCTTCGCTCTCACCGCTTCGTTTCCCGCTTTTATCCTCCCGATCTGGTTGCTTGTTGTAGCTGGCGCACTGACTGCCGGCACCATCACAGCGTGTCGCATAAATCCGGAAATTCCTGGCATAGCATGGCGTTACCTGACCTTGGTTGGCGCCATTGTGGCTTTCTGCATCATTCTGAACATCATCATGTGGCCGCTCAGTGCGGAGCAGAGCTCGATGATCGGACCGCTATTCGTGGCCGCGTTATACGTGATACGCGGTGTGCAGTTGCGGCCTCGGTATCTGGCCCTCGGCGCGCTCCTCGCCCTGGTGAGCGTCGCCGGTTTTTTCGTGTTTCATTCGATTTTCTGGTGGTGGATGGCCGCGGGTTTCGGAGCGACTCTGATCCTGTCCGGCTTGTGGCTGAGGCAACAGTGATGCAGACGCCGGATGAAATCATCCATCAACCGGTCCGCCTCAAGATCATGGCTGCGCTCAACACACTCGAACCCGGGCGCTGGCTCGAGTTCGTGGTGCTGCGGTCGATAGTCGATACCACAGACGGAAATCTGGGTGCGCATCTTTCGACGCTGGAAGGTGCCAGCTACGTGAAAATCGCAAAGGATTTCGCCGGCAAGAAGCCCCGTACCCGGATCAAGCTCAGCCCGCAGGGGCGCGAAGCGTTCGATCAATATGTCGCCACATTGCACGCAATCCTGGCGCCACAGGATCTCGACCCGTCCAACTAACGCTAACCGAAAAAACATAACAAAAGGGGTTCTCATGTACATGCACGCTGTCCGTTCCGTCTCCGCACGCTGGCACGCCCGGCTGCGGCTGGTTGCCTTGTTGACCCTGTTGGGCTGCGGCGGCATGTTCGCCGGGTTGGTATTGGCGCAGGCCGAACCGACCCAACGAGAAGTGACACAAGCTCAACCGCAGATCGAAATGCAGTCGGCATCCGGGGCCGCGGAAAGCGGCTCTTTTGGTGTGCGGGAGATGTTCGAGCAGGCCGATCTGGTGGTCAAGGCGGTCATGATCCTGCTGGTAATCTGCTCCCTGCTGACCTGGGCTGTGCTTCTGGAAAAAATCGTCGTGTTCGGCCGTGCCAGGCGAGGCAATCAACAGTTTCTCGCCGCTTTTCGGCGCGGCGATACCGCAGCGATGCACGACCAGGCCGAGCGAAGCGCGATGGGTCGCATGTGGCAGGTGGCCCAGGCCGAGCTGCAACAGTTTGGTCGCCGCGATAACCCTCCGGCCGACCAGATCAATCGTATGCTCCAACGCATGTCATTGACGTCGAGCATAGTGCAGGAGCGGGATCTGGCGCGCCTCGGCAGCATGATGGGTGTTCTTGCGACGATCGGCGCTACCGCTCCATTCATAGGATTATTCGGAACGGTCTGGGGAATTCTCAACAGTTTTGCCAGCATCGCCACGCTGAAATCGGCGAGCCTGGCGGTGGTGGCCCCGGGTATCGCTGAAGCGTTGCTGGCGACGGCCCTCGGCCTGTTCGCGGCAATCCCGGCCGTGATGATCTTCAACAAGTTCGCGCGCGATATCAACGGCTTCGTTGGTTCGCTGGATAATTTTTCCGCAGAGATGATCGCTTCGGCGTCGCGGCAGATGGACGGGGTGCGCTGAGATGGCCATCCATTTCGATTCAGGGCCTGTGGTCAAGCGACATAATTATCAGCAAAACGCCGAGATGAACATCACGCCCTTCGTCGACGTCATGTTGGTACTGCTGATCATCTTCATGGTGGCGGCGCCTTTGGCAACGGTCGATGTCCCGGTGGACCTGCCAAGCAACGCAGCTGTGCCGGCTGCGCCACCTACGGACCCGATCTACGTGAGTGTTCAGGCGAGCGGGGCGCTTTTCATCCAGGAAGACACAACATCCCTCGCTGAGTTGCCGGTGATGGTGCGT
>CAYZFU010000229.1:0-244 GCA_964477725.1 uncultured Halopseudomonas sp. | reverse complement strand
CCGGTGGCAACCTCGACACCCGGGTGTTTCTCCGCGGCGATCAGGCTGTCGACTACGGAACGCTGATGCGCGTGATGAACACGCTGCAAAAGGCCGGTTACACGCGGATCAGTCTGGTCGCTACGGAAGAGCTGGGTCCCTGATGAAGGCGACCCAATCCAGCGGGTGGACGTTACGTCTGGCTGTCATTCTAGCGTCGCTGACAGCGCATGCCGGCCTGGCCGCATGGCTCTTCAATGAGCGC
>CAYZFU010000228.1:4800-5296 GCA_964477725.1 uncultured Halopseudomonas sp. | reverse complement strand
CGACAACATCCTCAAGAGCTTGAAAGACATCATCCTGCTCAGTGGGCTGGACCCCGAGCACTTCGCGGATCGCTGGGAGAGCAATACCCGAGCCATCAAGACGTGGCTCAGGACCGGTGATCTGCGCAAGGTGATTCTGGAGATCTACAACCCGGCAACCGACAAACTCGTGACCCGATGGGATATCGACATCGTGTATGGGTGGTCCGATGGCGACGGCAGCTTCTGGACAGATACCGAGCAGTTGAAGTACGCGATCAAGAAAGCTGGGCTGCCATCGCAGGCCAAGTACAAGTTAATGCTCGATACAAAGCCAGGGCGGCCTGATGTGGAGGGGTGGAGCAAAGGAAGTTATCGCTCGACGGATGGAATGGTCAAGCAGAGCCTAGGCTCGACTGTCGAACACAGCGGCCTGGCGGGTCAGGCCGGATATTGGAGGCAACGCTGATGCTGTCGATCGATGAAGCTTTTCGCAAGTTCAAGTCGCGTCTGGAAC
>CAYZFU010000228.1:3504-4790 GCA_964477725.1 uncultured Halopseudomonas sp. | reverse complement strand
CCTGCAGACCAAGTTCGGCATTGCGCGCAGCTTCCTGACCGGGTCCTATGCTCGATACACGAAGACGAAGCCGCTCAAGGATATCGACATCTTCTTCGTGCTGAAGGACTCGGAGAAGCATTACCACGGCAAGGCCGCATCGGTAGTGCTGGATGATTTCCACTCTGCATTGGTGGAGAAATACGGTTCGGCGGCCGTGCGCAAACAGGCGCGCTCGATCAACGTGGATTTCGGTGTTCACATCGACGCGGAGGACAACACGGACTACCGGGTGGTCAGCGTGGATGCGGTGCCCGCATTCGACACCGGCGACCAGTATGAGATCCCCGATACGGCGTCCGGAAAGTGGATCAAGACGGACCCGGAGATCCATAAGGACAAGGCGACCGCAGCGCACCAAGCCTATGGCAATGAGTGGAAAGGTCTCGTGCGCATGGTGAAGTACTGGAACAACAATCCCAAGCACGGCGATCAGAAGCCGGTGAAGCCCTCGTTCCTGATCGAGGTAATGGCCCTTGAGTGTCTTTACGGCGGCTGGGGAGGATCGTTCGATCGCGAGATCCAGTCGTTCTTTGCCACGCTTGCCGATCGTGTTCATGACGAGTGGCCGGATCCCGCCGGACTTGGCCCGGCGATCAGCAACGATATGGATGCCGCGCGCAAGCAGCGCGCGCAGCAGCTGCTGTTCCAGGCGAGCCAGGACGCAAGCATCGCCATCGACCACGCGCGTCGTGGTCGCAATATCGAAGCGCTTCGCGCCTGGCGCGCACTGTTTGGCCCCAAGTTCCCACTGTCCTGATTCCATCGGCTTCCATACACGTCCCATCGAGGTACAGCATGTCCCAGTGGTCGCTTTCCCAGCTCCTGTCGTCCCTGCATGAAGACATCCAGCAGCGCTTGTCCGTAGTACGCAAGACCTTCGGTCACCCGGGTACGAAGGGGGATGCGAGCGAGAACGTCTGGATCGACATGCTGGATACCTATCTGCCCAAACGGTACCAGGCGGCGAAGGCGCATGTGGTGGACAGCCTGGGGAACTTCAGCCAGCAGATCGATGTGGTGGTGTTTGATCGGCAATATTCGCCTTTTATCTTCACCTACGAGAACGAGACGATCATTCCAGCCGAAAGCGTGTACGCCGTGTTCGAGGCCAAGCAGACGGCTGACGCGGGGCTTGTGGCCTATGCCCAGGAGAAGGTCGCCAGTGTGCGCAGGCTGCACCGCACGAGCCTGCCGATCCCGCACGCTGGCGGGACCTACCCAGCGAAGCCGTTGATTCCGATTCT
>CAYZFU010000228.1:0-3494 GCA_964477725.1 uncultured Halopseudomonas sp. | reverse complement strand
GGGTGGCTTGCTCACCTTCGAGAGCGAATGGAGTCCTGCATTGGGCCCATCCATGGACAAGGCGCTGAACGCAAACCTCACCGAGGGGCGTCTGGACATCGGATGCGTTGCCGCCCACGGGCACTTTTTCTATGACCAAGCCAGCGGCGCGTACAGCTACACCAACGAAAACAAGCCGGCGACCGCGTTTCTTTTCAAGCTGATCGCGCAGCTTCAGTTCAGTGGAACGGTCCCCATGATCGATGTGGAGGCTTACGGTCAGTGGTTGACCAAGTGAGGGGTCGCTGTGGCAAGCATACGTTCGGAGTACCACCGGTTCCTGGCGCACTTGACGCAGCGGCACGTGCACGACGACGTGCGCCGGCTGGCGCACCTGGTGCTCGATCACCTGCAGCCACTGGCCGAGGTCGGTGCTGCACGCCGGGGGCGCTCCACGCGCTTGGCGCCGCTGGCCATCGCGCATCTGGCGCAGATGCCTGTCGCCTACGACGGGGACGCGCGCGGCCCCGAAAACGGGCCGGCGCTCGGGCGACTGCACCAGCTCGAAGTCGGGCCGTTTCGAGGATTCATGCGGCAGGAGACGTTCGACCTCAGCCATGACATCACCTTGGTCTACGGTGCCAACGGCACCGGCAAGAGCAGCTTCTGCGAAGCCTTGGAAGTGGCGATGCTCGGTTCGATCAGCGAAGCGCAGGCCAAGCGGGTCGACCAGCGGACGTACTGCAACAACGCTCGCCTGCGCCGCCACATCGCGCCAGTCCTGTCGTCTACGGCGGCGGGCGAGGCGCAGGCCGTCCAGCCCGACGAAGCTGAGTATCGCTTCTGCTTCATCGAGAAGAACCGCCTCGACGATTTCGCCCGAATCGCCGCGCGGACCCCGAGCGATCAGCGCCAGCTCATCGCCACCCTGTTCGGCGTGGACCAGTTCAGCGAGTTCGTGCGCGGCTTCAACCCCTCGCTCGATCAGGACCTGATGCTTGCCGGCGTGCAGGCGGCGCAGCTGGCGCAGCGTCGCCTGCAGTTGGCGAACTCCGAACAGACCATCGCCGCCTACCCGCAGAAGATCGCAGCGGTCGAGGGCCTGGAACAAGCTTTGGCGCAGCGCATGTCACCTGGCGCGACCTATCAAACCTGCGTGGACTGGCTGCTGGGTACGCCGCAGCAGCAAGGACGGCTACCGTATGTCCAGGCTCAGCTGGACGCCAACCCGCCTGCCATTCACGAGGTGACCCAGGCCCGCCTGCAAGCGTTGCTGGCAGAGGCCTACCGCGTCCAGGGACTGTGGCAAGCGTCTTCCGCGCAACTCGCGGCCCGCGCCGGCGAGGTGTCGTACGCGAAGCTCTACGAGGCCGTGCAAGCGTTGGCGGACGGGGCGACCGCGTGTCCGGCATGTGGAACCGAACTGGCCGCCGTGGCGCAGGACCCGTTCGCCAGGGCGCGAATGGGCCTGGAGCAGCTCGCGCAACTGGCCGTCCTGCAGCAGCAGGAGGCCGGGCATCGGACGCAGTTGAGCGAGGCGGTCCGAGCGCTGTGTGACGAAATGCGCCGCGTGGTGGCGGCGGCTGGGGTCGCTTGTCCTGCCGAATCGCAGGCCGCGGGCCTGCCACTGCTGCCTCCCACGTCGGCGGGCAATTGGCTCGGCGGCGGGGTGAATGGGGACCAGCGCGCCTGGCAAGCCCTCTTACGGATCGCACAGATCATCGAAGGCTTCGACGCGCAGGCGCGCGACGTGAATGCCCAGCGCGGCGCGATAGCCCAGGAGCGGGACCGCCTGCAACAGCATCAGCTGGAGATCGAACGGCTGCGGACCATGCGCACGACTGCGGATCAGGAGCTGGCGGCCGCCCGCCAAACCGTGGCCCAATTCGACGACGCGAACCGCGGCCTAATCCAGGCGGCCACGGACGAAATGCCGGTGGTGGTGCACCATCAGCGGGTCAAGGCCGCCTACGACGGCTTCCTGCCCGAGATTCAGGCATACCTAACCGCTCTGCCGGGGGTTCTGCTACAGGGGCTGGGAGACCAAGCCCGCCATCTCTACAACGCATTCAACCGGGCCGATCCGCCCGGCGATCTGCTGCACGCGCTGTGGTTGCCCGTGGCCGAGAACGGCAAGATCGAGGTGGAGTTCGCCGGCGAGCCGGGCGCGCGCTACGACGCGTTGATCGTCTTCAGCGAAGGGCACATCAAATGCCTGGGCCTGGCGATTCTGCTTGCCAAGAACCTCGCGCAGGGCTGCCCCGTGGTCATATTCGATGACGTCGTCAACGCGATCGACGACGACCATCGCGATGGCATCTGGCGTACCTTCTTCGAGGACGGTTTGCTCCACGGCAAGCAGGTTATCCTCACCTCGCACGCAGAGGAGTTCCTGCACCGCATCCAGCAGGAGTTGGGCGTGCGCCGCGCCGCGGCCATTAAGCGCTACAAGTTTCTCCCGCATCAGGGAGAGCACGAACTGCGGGTCGACAGCGACCCGCCAGCGAAGAACTATGTTCTTCTGGCCCAGCAGGCGTTGGCGGCTGACGAGAAACGCGAGGCACTGCGTCAGGCCCGGCCGGCGCTGGAGAGTCTGACGGACCGCCTGTGGACGTGGCTGGGTCGGCGGGCGGACGGCCGGATCGACATCAAGCTGAGCGGGCCCCGCGCGCCTTGGGAGCTGAACAATAAATGCACCAAGTTGCGGTCGGCCGTCGAGCGTATCGCGGCGCAACATGCGGGTGCGCCGGATGCCGTAGGGGCGTTGGTCCGGCTGCTCAATGTCAGCGGTACGAGTATTGAATGGGGTTACCTCAATAGCGGTGTGCACGACGCTCAGCGCGATCATGAGTTTGATCGGGCGACGGTAAGAACGGTCGTCGAGGCGGTTACGGCGTTGGATGCTGCTCTTGATACCCTGCAGAACCGATGAACGGCACACGGCTTTGCAGAGCCGTGCCGCCCGTGTCACCTCATAAGTACTTCTTGAAGCTGCCTGCGGTCAGGCTGACTGCCATCCCCAGCAACGCCGCGCTGGGCAGCAGGATGACCAGAGGATGCACCGATATGGGCAGAGCGAGATAGGTGACCCAAGGCAGCACGGCCAACGGCATCAGGCTGGCCTTCGCGCGGTGGTAGATGAAGCCGGATTCGCGGCCCGCGCCGAACCGGCGCACATCCCGTCGCACCAGGCCGTCAATCAGGCCGACGAATGCCGCCGTGAGGATCAGCGGCAGCGTGAGCACCAGGACCAGCAGGCGCACCAGGAAGGTCAGCGTCGTGAAGGCTGCGGCGATGAGGTAGCTTTCGGCCCAGACATAGACTTGGCTGATGTAGTAGCGGAAGTTGCGGCTCTGCCCGTGGCTGGGCGCGCGGACGCGCTCGGCGGTCTGGCTCATGCGCTCCAGCAACCCCGAGCGCACGAACACCCACTCGTACCCGGTATCCACCAACTCGTGCGCCGTGCGCCCGGGCTCCTGTACCACCACGCTGCGCGTGAAGTGGTTGGACAGGTG
>CAYZFU010000227.1:3623-5371 GCA_964477725.1 uncultured Halopseudomonas sp. | reverse complement strand
ACGGAAACTATCCGGGTTAATCAGCTGAATTGGCAGCAGTTGTGCCAACTCCGAAGCTGCGCTAGCGGTCCTTCCGTCTATGCGGATCTGATAATCCGCTTCACGATCACGTGTAACACCGAGAGAGTGTATCGCGCCGGAGCCCGCCCGCAGCTCACCGTACACGGTACAACTCTGCAGCTCGTACTGGATAACAGGTTGCAGTCGGGTGCTGCGAAAGGAACGGGCTAAGCCGAGGATATGGATTGCTTCAAGAAGACTGGTCTTGCCGCTGCCGTTGACGCCAGAAATGATATTGATGCGTGGGGAGGGGTGTAACGTCACCGGTTGCAGATTGCGAACACCGGTGACGTCGATGCGTGTCAAAGCCATTTAATGGCAGGGCATTCAAAGGCGCATGGGCATGACGACGTAAACGCTGTCATCAGTCTCCGATTCCTGCACCAACGCGCTGCTGTTGGCATCGGCAAGTATGACCCTGATCTGTTCATTACTCAGCACACTCATCACATCCAACAGGTAGCTGACATTGAAACCGATTTCCAACGCCGAGCCGGAGTATTCAACCGCGATATCTTCCTCGGCTTCTTCCTGCTCGGGGTTGTTAGCCTGGATCTTGAGCAAGCCGTCGCTCAGTATCAGCCGAATGCCCCGATACTTTTCATTGGAAAGAATCGCAGTTCGACTGAAGGCGTTGCGCAACGTTTGCCGGTCGGCCAGCACAGTCTTGTCGCCGCCACGCGGCAGTACGCGTTCATAGTCAGGAAACTTTCCGTCGACCAGCTTGGAGGTAAAGGTGAAGTCACCGGTGGTCGCGCGGATGTGATGTGTACCAAGCACAATGTTCACCAGATCGTCTGCCTCGCCCAGCAGGCGGGCCAACTCAAGAATCCCCTTGCGCGGGACGATCAGTTGGTAGCGATCCTGATAATCGATGCCGGCATCTATGGTGCACATGGCCATGCGGTGCCCATCGGTTGCGACTGCACGTAGCTGACCGCGGTTGATCTCCAGAAGCATTCCGTTCAGGTAATAGCGCACATCCTGCTGAGCCATGGCGAAACTGGTCCGCTCGATCAACCGGCGTAATTTGCTTTGCCCGATCGCAAAGCTCATGGCGCCCGGGCCATCTTCCACATTGGGGAAGTCAGTCGCAGGAAGAGTCGCCAGGGTGAACCGGCTACGTCCGGCCTTGATCAGCGCCTTGTTTTCTTCAACCTTCAACGTCAGAGCGACGTCATCCGGAAGCGACTTGCAGATATCCATGAGTTTGCGCGCCGGGACAGTGATCTCACCGGCTTCGGCAGCCTCTTCCAGCTGGATGCGACCAACCAGCTCGACTTCAAGGTCGGTGCCGGTCAGCGAAAGAGTATTACCATCGACCACCAGCAAAACGTTGGACAAGACGGGCAGTGTCTGCCGACGTTCCACTACCCCTGCAACCAGTTGCAGGGGCTTCAACAGGGCTTCGCGCTGAATGGTGAATTGCATTGTCTTCCTTCGACCTCGTGCAGGATGGCATCTAAGCTGAACCCGCCACCTATCAGGCGGCAAGCGTCCTCAGCAGGTTCTTGTAATCTTCGCGGATATCCGCATCGCTCTCACGCAGTTCGGCAATTTTGCGCGTCGCATGCAACACCGTAGTGTGGTCACGACCGCCAAAAGCGTCGCCGATTTCCGGCAGACTGTGATTGGTCAATTCCTTGGCTAGCGCCATTGCCAGTTGCCTTGGTCTTGCTATCGATCTA
>CAYZFU010000227.1:0-3613 GCA_964477725.1 uncultured Halopseudomonas sp. | reverse complement strand
GTCGGCAATCTTGATCTTGTAATATTCAGCTACAGTGCGCTGTATGTTGTCGATGCTGACCAGTTTGTCCTGCAGCGCCAGCAGGTCCTTGAGAGATTCACGGATGAGCTCGATGGTGATGTCTCGGCCCATGAAGTGCGCACTGGCAATCACCCGCTTCAATGCCCCTTCGAGCTCACGTACGTTGGAGCGGATGCGCTGAGCAATGAAAAACGCCGCGTCGTGCGGAAGATCGATACGCGACTGTTCGGCTTTCTTCATCAAAATCGCCACCCGCGTTTCCAGCTCAGGCGGCTCGACCGCGACAGTCAGACCCCAGCCAAAACGTGATTTGAGACGTTCCTCGAGTCCATCAATTTCTTTCGGGTAACGGTCGCTGGTCAGGATCACCTGTTGACCGCCTTCAAGAAGCGCGTTGAACGTATGGAAGAATTCTTCCTGTGAACGCTCCTTCTTGGCGAAGAACTGGATGTCATCGATAAGCAACGCGTCTACCGAACGATAATAGCGTTTGAAATCATTGATCGCGTTCATTTGCAGGGCTTTCACCATATCCGCCACGAAACGCTCGGAATGGAGATAAACGATCTTCGCAGCAGGATTCTTTTTCAGCAGATGGTTGCCCACCGCATGCATCAGGTGGGTTTTGCCCAGGCCAACGCCTCCGTACAGGAACAGCGGATTGTAGCCATGCTTGGGATTGTCGGCGACCTGCCAGGCAGCTGCGCGCGCCAACTGGTTGGACTTGCCCTCGACGAAGTTTTCGAAGGTGAAGCTGCGGTTCAGATAGCTGGTGTGCTTGATCACCGGCGAACCGGGCGAAGCCTGGTCGGCCCGCTGCGGCGCGGGAATATCCTCATTGGTTTCGGCAGGCGGATAGGTTTCCTGTTCGACTCGAAGCGGCGGTGCACTTGCCTGCGTCCGCGGCGACACCGGAGTACCGGTTGCCGACGGGGCAGGGGACGGCGCCCCGCTGCCGGGCCCGCCCGACGTAACCGGGGATGCTCCCACCCTTCGACTGCCAATCAACAGGGAGACCAATGGAGCCTGACCCTGGGACAGGTCGTCAAGCAACTCCTGAATGCGATTCAGGTACTTGTCATTTACCCAGTCCAGGACGAACCGGTTCGGCGCATACAGGCGAAGCTCGTCGTTATCCCCATCGACCTGCAGTGGACGGATCCAGGTATTGAACTGTTGGGATGGTAGCTCATCACGCAAAAAGTCGATGCATTGCTGCCAGAGTGCAACAGACACAATATTCCCCCGGTACGCCAACCTAAGCGGCTTTTTTCGTTGAAACAGTGCACGTCACTGTGCAGCCATTCCGGTGAATCAGAACCATCCATTCTAGCGTTTCGCAGGCGAGTTATCCACACCGTTGCCACGGTTCATGGTCTATTTTCGCTTCGAGCAGACCACCGCATGAACCCGCCAAAGTTCATCTGAAAGTGGTGGAAGCGTCGCACGGTGCGGCTTGGCGAACCATGTGGACAACCGCGGTTCAACGGTGTGCGTAACCAGTACAGCACGCTGAGGATGAATCTGCCTGTGGATATGTAGCCCTGTTATCCACAACTACCACACATTAGCCGACCTGTCCCGTCGACAGCTTGTCCACGCTTTTGTACAGGGCCGAACCCAAGGCAGAGCGCGGCACGCAGGACGTTATCCACGGGGATGGAGCCGTTCATATACATCAACTTCATTCGTCTTTTTAAAGACCTAATTTCATATTGTTTTCAATGACGGATGGTGAGCGAATTGAAATTGACCTGTTGTCACTCTTTCTCTAGAATTGCCGGTCCCTTGGAAGAGCTCATCGGCTCTGACATGAATTACTCAGGTATCTGAAGATGAAAAGAACATTCCAACCCAGCGTTTTGAAGCGCAAGCGTAACCATGGTTTCCGTGCTCGTATGGCTACCAAGAATGGCCGTGCTGTTCTGGCTCGTCGTCGTGCCAAGGGCCGCAAGGTTCTGTCAGCCTAAGACCCGGGATGCAGGTTGATCTCGGGTTCGGCCCTGAATACAGGTTATTAACGCCTGCCCAATTCAAGGCAGTATTCGATGGAGCTACCTGCAAAGCCTCAGGCCCAAGCCTGTTGTTGCTGGCTCGCGCCAATTCGTGCGGCCACGCCAGGCTTGGTCTGGTCATTGCCAAGAAAAATGTCCGGCGCGCGGTAGACCGTAACAAGGTCAAACGCGTAGCCCGTGAATCCTTCAGAGCGCACCGCGCAACGCTGGGGAATCTTGACATCGTCGTCCTGGCCCGCAAGGGACTGGGCGAGCTTGACAACGCTGCGCTGCATGCACTGTTCCAGGACATGTGGCGCAGGCTGATCAAATCAGCAAGCAAACAGAACCGATCCAACCAATCCGGACCCCCGTCATCCAATGCGTAGTCTCGCGCTCGGACTGATCAAGGTTTATCGCTACGCTATCAGTCCGCTGATGGCCAGCCATTGTCGTTTCTATCCCTCCTGTTCCTGTTACGCCCAGGAAGCCATTGAAGAACACGGCTTGCTGCGCGGAGCCGTGCTCGGCGCCCGACGTCTCGGGCGTTGTCATCCATGGAGCCCAGGCGGTTACGACCCGGTACCTCTCAAGTCTGCTCACAGTTCCCAGATGGCCAACGAACCATGAATCTGCAAAGAAACATTCTGATCGCTGCCCTGCTCGTGATTACTTACCTCATGGTCTTGCAGTGGAACAAGGATTACGATCAGCAGGATCTGCCTCCGGCCGCCTCGGCCGCTGCGCCAGCCGGCAACAGTGACTTGCCTGACGTGCCTAGCGCGCCCGCAGCCGGTCAGGTCGATTCGGACGTACCCCAGGCCGCCGAAGCAACCCAGGTTCCCGCTGCGGCCGAGAACGCTGCCGCGGTGCCAGCGGGACAGTTGATCCAGGTGAGCACCGACGCGCTCAACGTCAGCATCGATCCGGTCGGAGGCGACATCGTGTCTCTGTCGCTGCCGCAGTATCCGATGCGCAAGGATCGTCCTGACCTGCCGTTCCAGTTGCTCGAGCAGTCAGGCAACCGCACCTATATCGCTCAGAGCGGTCTCGCGGGCATCAACGGACCTGATGCCCGGGAAGCCGGTCGTCCGCGCTATGAAAGCGAGTCGACTCGATACGAAATGTCCGAAGGTCAGGACAGCCTCACCGTCGACCTGAACTTCGAAGAGAACGGCGTCCGTTACACCAAGCGTTTCACCTTCACGCGTGGCGACTACCTGATTGGCATCGACTATCTCGTCGACAACCAGAGCGGTGAAACCTGGACCGGTAACCTGTTCGGTCAGATCAAGCGGGACGGTAGCTCAGACCCGTCCAGTTCGAGCGCGACTGGCATGGCGACCTACCTCGGTGCCGCCTACTGGAGCAAGGAAGGCGATTACACCAAGATATCCATGGGCGACATGGACGGAAGACGCCTGCGCGAGACCAACACCGGCGGATGGATCGCTTGGCTGCAACACTATTTCGTCAGTGCCTGGGTACCTGGTGAAGAGCAGAGCCATGTCTACCAGACCCGCAAGGACTCCCAGGGCAACTACATCGTAGGGTTCGTCAGCCCTGCGGCGGCTGTCGCTCCAGGTAGTCAGGGCTCG
>CAYZFU010000226.1:0-5456 GCA_964477725.1 uncultured Halopseudomonas sp. | reverse complement strand
GATCGACGACCTCGAGCCGTCCAAGGCACCAGGCGCGGTCCTGGCGGCGGCCACTGCGTAGAACCTTGACTGAACAACCAAACCGTTCACCGAGCGGATCGGGCGGAGCTGACCCTGAGGCGCCAGCAGCAATTGATCGCTGGCGCCTCACCTCGGTATGCAGACTGGAAGGGACACCACTGTGAGCACCGATATTCTGGAATCACCGGCAGAGCAAGGCACGAATCGCGACCGGGCTGGCGAATCAATCATCGATCAACACCTCGCTCAGGCTGTACAGAGCGGCAGCATCCCTGGCGTTGTGGCTATGGTTGCGACCAAGGATGGTATTTTCTATCAGGGCGCTTACGGCCGGCTGGGCGAAGCGCAGGACGCCTCTCTTCGTACCGATTCGATGTTCTGGATCGCGTCCATGAGCAAACCAATCACCTCTGTGGCCGCCATGCAACTGGTGGAGCAGAGCACGCTGCAACTCGATGCCCCGCTTGGCGATTTGGTCCCCGAGCTGGCCAACCCTCAGGTACTGGAAGGTTTCGCCGCCGACGGCCGCCCCCTGCTGCGCCCCGCCAGTAAACCGATCACCCTGCGTCACCTGCTCCCCCATACCTCGGGCTTCGGCTACGCCTTTGGCGACGCCCAATTGCTGCGCTACATACAACAGGAGCAGATTCCGGATGTCACCACGTGCACGCCGGAGGCGTTTCGTTTGCCGCTGTTGTTCGATCCTGGCGAGCGCTGGCACTACGGGATCGGAGTGGACTGGGTGGGCAGAGTTGTCGAGCTGGCCAGCGGGCAACGCCTGGGAGACTATTTTCAGGAGCACATCCTGCGCCCCCTGGGCATGAACGATACGTCTTTCGTACCCACCCCAGCTCAACGTGAACGGCAACTGCCGATGCATGCCCGCATGCCAGACGGATCCCTGCAGCCGATACCGTTCGAACTGCCGCAGGAACCGGAGTTCTGCCTGGCCGGCGGAGGGTTGTACGGTACCGCGCAGGATTACATCAAGTTCCTGCAGATGATACTCGGCCAGGGCACGCTGAACGGCGTGCAGATTCTGCGGCCCGAAACAATGCGGTTGATGCAGGAGAACCACATCGGCGATCTGCAGGCCGGCCAGATGACCTCGGCAATGCCGGAGTTCACCCACGAGATCGAATTCTTCCCCGGGATGGAAAAGAAATGGGGGCTGGGCTTCATGATCAACACCGAGACCACGCCCCAGGGCCGTAGCCCCGGCAGCCTCGGCTGGGCCGGACTGGCCAATACCTTCTTCTGGGTCGACCCGACCAAGCAGGTGGCTGGCGTGATCATGACCCAGACAATGCCGTTTGCTGACCCGGCGATGATCCAGATGTTCGAGCAATTCGAAAGCGACGTCTACCGGCAGCTGAATAGCTGAGCCCGCCTCCCCGTACATAGGAAAAGAAAATGAACATCAAACATGTAACCGTCGCCGGTAGCGGTGTTCTGGGTAGCCAGATCGCGTTCCAGACGGCATTCCACGGTTTTACGGTCTCGGTATACGACATCAACGACGAGGCGCTTCATCAGGCCAGACAGCGCTTCAAGACGCTGAAGCAGCGATACCTGGAAGACCAGTACGGCACCGAAGAAGAGCTCGACGCTGCGTTCAGTCGGCTCTCTTTATACGCCGATCTGGCCGCGTCGGTAGAGAAAGCCGACCTGGTGATCGAGGCGATTCCCGAGGTGCTTGAGGTGAAGCAGAGCTTTTACCGAGACCTGTCCCGAGTCGCTCCGAAGGAGACGCTCTTCGCTTCCAACTCTTCCACCTTCATCCCAAGCCAGCTCGTCGAGAGCGTGGACCGCCCGGAAAAATTCCTGCATCTGCATTTCGCCAACGACATCTGGAAGCTCAATATTGCCGAGATCATGAAGCACCCCGGCACCTCTCCAGACGTATTTGACCAGGTGGTGGAGTTCGCCAAGTCCATCGCCATGGTCCCCGTGCCTATCTACAAGGAGCAGCCCGGGTATGTGCTCAATACCTTGCTGGTTCCCTTCCTGACCGCCGCCATGCAGCTGGTTGTCGATGGCATCGCCGACCCCGAAACGGTCGACAAGACATGGATGATCTCAAGCGGCGCCCCATCTGGCCCGTTCGGATTCCTGGACATGATCGGGCCCAACACGCCATACAACCTGTGCAAGGCCTACGGCGAGGCAGGCGATGAAGGCGCTGCGAGAATTGCCCAGTGGCTGAAGGCCGAATTCATCGACAACGGGAAAATGGGCAAACAGAACGGCCGGGGTATCTATACCTATCCAAACCCTGCGTATGAGAGCCCTGCCTTCCTGAAATGAAGCAGAAGAGAACGCCAAGGCATAAGTCGAAGCGTTCTCCCTTGCTGTCAGGTAGCGGTTACGCCGCCGTCGATTACCAGCTCGGCTCCGGTCATCCAACCCGATGCCGGGCTGGCAAGGAAAAGTACCGCCGAGGCAACGTCTCGAGGCTGGCCGTAGCCCATCGGATGCGAGGATTGGACGAACGCATCGGCGCTAGCCTCGTCCGGAGCCAGCCCGACACGTACAAGATTGTTGATGACGTTTGTACCCATGTCGGTCTTGATGATCGCCGGATGCACGGAGTTGATCCGCACGCCGTAGCCGAGCTGAGCCGCCTCGATGGCCGACGCCTTGGTCATCAGCCGTACCGCACCCTTGGAGGCGCAGTAGGCGGTCAGGCTCGGCGAGCCGATCAGACCTGCCACCGAGGAGAGATTCACGATCGCTCCGCCCCGTCCGCTGGCTCCTCCTGGGCGCATCGCGCGCAAGGCATGCTTGATCCCCAAAAAGACGCCATCGACGTTGATGGCCATGGTGCGCTGAAACGCCTCCAGCTCGCAGTCCACTACAAGAGCCGAGGTCTCGATCCCGGCATTATTGACCAGGATATCGAGACCGCCGAAACGCTCCACCGTCGCCTCGATCGCAGCCACCCAGTCGGCTTCCTGCGTGACGTCATGCTGCAAAAACGCAGCTCGCCCGTCATGAGCTTTAATGAGGCTTTGCGCTTTTTCGGTGCCCAGTTCAACGCGCACGTCGGTCACCATCACGCTTGCGCCGGCCTGCAGCAACGCTTCGGCAATCTCGGCGCCCAATCCCCGTGCCGCACCGCTGACCAGCGCGACTTTGCCATCCAAACGAATCTGACCCAGGTAATCTGTCATGACTGTGCTCCCGCGCGGAATCGCCTGATGCTCCCACCGGTGAGCCCGAGAACGCAGCCGACGATCAGGTTCACTGGCCAAAGTATCAAAGGGCTTGGTAACGGTGCTTTCGGCTCCCAGCCAGGAACGGAGGAGATCAACAGGAAAAAGCCAAGCGTATAGCACGCTGCGCCCAAAACGCCCCGCAACGCTGCAGCGAACAGGGAATCATGTTCGTAGCCAGCGGCTATCCCCCCAAGCACGATGACCACGATTCCAATCCAGTATGCGGTGGAGGACCATCCCAACAAGAAGGCCAGGCCGCCTCCGATGAGGAACGGAACCAGCGCATACGGGATGATCTTCGACCAATACCCGCTTTTTACCACGTTGCCAGTACCAAGGGACGAATGCTGCATGCTTACGCTCCAGTTTTTATTTTGTCGGTGCCATACCGGACACATGTTTTCTTCCAGGTGGAAAGAGCACGCGTGACGTGCTATTGCTGTTGCAGTAGAACCAAACAGAACAATACCGAGCGGACAATCCATTATTTACCCCCCTGATGGGGAGTAGTGATGAGACAAGTAACGACGGAAGAATAAGAATAATGATATCGCCCTTGCTGAGAACCAAGCTTGTACCCCCGCGTCCCGGACGCGGAACCCTTCCGCGTCCGCGCCTCGAGCAGCTAGTCGAGCACGTTGCAGAGTGCAGCCTCACGGTGGTCAAAGCGCCGCCTGGCTTTGGCAAAAGCACGCTCGCCAGCGCCTGGGCCGAGGCCGCCGTGATCCGTGGTGCACGCGTCGCCTGGCTGACCCTGGACGAGGCCGACAATACTGCCGAGCGACTACTGCTATACGTCGCTGCAGCCGTGCAGCGAGGCTTCGAAGGCGACGAAACTGACCTGCTCAAGGACCTGTCGCTGATCCCTGCCGCTCACCTGAGTACGCTGGTGTTGAATGCCCTGGCGCAGCGCAATGAACCTTGCGTGCTGTTCATCGACGATTATCACTGCGTGCCCGAGGCAGTCCTGACCGCGGCGTTGGACCTGTTGATTCGCTTCGCGCCACATAATCTTCACTTGGTAGCCTGTGGCCGCACCGACTTGCCAGCCAGCCTGTTCGCGCACATCTACCCTGACGCGCTGCTTGAAGTAGACGCCGCCCAGCTGCGCTTTGATCTCAACGAGACGCGCGATCTGCTGCTGCGCACTGGCGTGCCGGTGCGTGACGCCACTGATGTGACCGACCTGCACGCCGTCACCGATGACTGGATCGCCGCGCTGCGCGCCAGCCTGATCAACCATAGTCATCAAGCTCCCGACAGCCCTCGCCTGAGCCGAGGCATTGGCGGGTTGTTTGATGAGCTGATTGATCGCCTGCCGCCAGAGCTGGCTGCGCAGCTGCCGCACCTGGCTACGGTCGATAAATTCAACGCCATGCTTGCCGAGTGCCTGATCGCTGGCATCGATGGGCGCGCGCTCATTGCCGAGCTGGAGCGGCTTCAGTTATTCATCAGCGGGTTTGATCGGAGTGGCGAGTGGTTCAGCTTTCACCCACTGTTCCGCGAGCACTTGCAGCGCCGTCTTGCTCAATCGGAGATCGAGGCAGCGCTGCGCAAAGCGGCTTGCTGGTTTGCTGAACATTGCGCCTGGACAGACGCCGTGCGTTGCGCCCTGGCGGCCGGTGATACCGACAGCGCTCAGGAATGGATCGGGCACTGCGCCATGAGTATGGTCGAGCGCGGCGACTTCATGATTCTGCTCGACTGGCAGCGGCAACTTCATGAGCGTCTGCTGCGCTCACCCGCCTCGTTCAAGCTCGCCCTGGGCTGGGCTGCCGGCTTGGCGATGAGCTGCACCGAGGCTCGACAGCACCTGCAGAGCGTGCGGGCTGAGCTTCACGAGGATGAGAGCAGCGAACTGCACTGGGAATGCCAGGCGCTGGAAGCGATGATCCTGTCCATGGAGGATGATCCCGTAGCAGGCGGACTGCTCGCCCAGGCCAGCCTGCCCCACCTTTCGAAACACCCGTGGATACACAACACCTTGCTCAACGTGGTCTGCTTCAGTCATTTACGAGCCAATCGCTGGGAAGGGTTTTACAGCGTACCGCCCTTGGCGCAGCCACCCTCGGACAGTCGCCGTTGTTTGTTCAATCACGTGTACCGGCTGTGCTGTGAAGGCTGGGGTGAGCAGGTACAGGGGCGACTCTCGCAGGCGGCCCTTTCGTATGAGGAAGGTTTGCGCCTGGCCAATGAGAAGGCTTGGGGGCATCCGGT
>CAYZFU010000225.1:769-5471 GCA_964477725.1 uncultured Halopseudomonas sp. | reverse complement strand
CTGCCAGGACCGAAGAAAATCTTAATCCACTGTCCGGAATCAGTTGACCACTACACGTGCTCGGTTTTGAGGGTATGAAAGAAGCTCTCCATCGCTGCGTTGTCATGGCAATTAAGAGGCAAAGAGGACAGTTTATTTTGGCATACGCTCCCTAGGTTTCGGTACGATAGCCCGCGTCGCGGTCGAGCTCAGTGGCAAGTACCTACCCAAGGAACGTGCCCCCTCGCTCACCGCGTTCGCCGGCCCTTAGCACTAATGAATCTTCAATGCCCCGCCTGATCGTGACCTCAAGGACCTTGGCCAGTTGTCAATTTGAGCTAAGCTGAAGTATCGACACAGCTACGGAGCGACTCGCCATGCGTACTTCTGCGATTTTCCTTGCAGGTATCCTTTTCTGCCTGCCCGCCTATGCCATGCACTGCCCCGAAACCATGGCCAAAATCGACCAGATACTGGCCAATGATCCCCCACCGGACAAGGATGTGCTCCGCCAGGTGACCGAATTGCGCACTGAAGGCCAGGAAGCGCACGAGGCCGGGAATCACCAGGAGGCGGTCGACAAGCTGGGTGAAGCGCTGGAAATCCTCAAGGCCGAGACCGGGCGGGACGCCAAGCCAGCAGAGTAAGCCGGGCGAATAAGTATTCCAGCTTCGCTTGAGTCTCGCTGTGGCTTCGGCTTGGCCGACGGCTCGCCTCGATTTTCATATGAGCCACTCGAAGGGAACGCGGTAGCAAGGGACGCTATGACCGGCGCGGCTGGCTAGCCGTCCTGTCCAAAGCCACAGCATTGACTCCGGTCCGCAAGCCCGGCGGGTTCAGTGCGGCAGACTCTTCTAAAGCATCTTCCCAAGGTGAGCGTACCGGTAGCCATACCCCCGCGGCCCGGGTTTTAGTGCCCCGCTCCTAGAGCTAACGTGCCACCTTAGCTCATCATGCTAGCCATCAATGATGGCATTCCAATCTCGTGCGGCTATAATCCGGCTCGTTACCGCAAAACCATAGAGCCCAAGGATTGTTGTCATGGTCTGGATTGCGGGTAGCTACGGTAGGGAGGCTGGAATGGTGAGTCGTCTGCAGTAGGTGCTTGTTTTGCTTCTGTGTCGCAAGTCTGGGACGAACAAGGAGAAAGTTCATGAAGTATCCGCTCGTCACCGCCCTCGCTACCAGCCTGTTGCTCACCGGCTGCTTAGGTAGTGCCTCGCAAACGGTCAAAGGGTTCATCCCCTCGAAGCTGGACGCTACCCAAACCGTCCTGAATCAAACTAGCCGACAGTACATGCCTGGCGGGCTGGTGATCGGCGAAGAGCAAGACCGCCGCAGGAATCAAAGCTTAGGGCTTGGACTGGTCAGCCACCCCGCAGCAGAAACGCATCTGAACGAGCAGTTGGTGCGGCTGAAGAAAGCCTCGGGCATCGCCAATGTGCCGGGGCGGGTCTATTTGTTTGCCGATACGTCGCTGGGCGCGAAGGTGACCCCCGACGGAAACATTTACGTACCCTACGGCGTATTGACCGAGCTTGGCAGCACGGACGAAGCGGCTGCCATGTTGGCGCGGCAGCTCGCTCATGTCGTCAGGGGGCATTCCAACATCGAAATGCTTGCCGGTCTGCAGGAAAAAGCGGTTTCGGCCACGGCTCTGTTCGCTACCTTGAAGCAGGATACGTTTGGCAACCTTGCCCCAAAGAACCAGCAACAGCTGGACGGCGTGATGTCATCCTTGATGGTTTCCGATGGGTTCATCGATCCAGGCTGGACCGATCGCCAGGAAGAAGAAGCCGACAAGCTGGGGGTCGATCTGCTCGTCGCGGCGGGTTACAACGCGCATGCGATGTTCACGTTGCTCGGCAAGAAGACCGCCTGGGAATCACATAACCAGCAACACCAGGCACAGGGAAGCGCACTGGTGCAGAAAGCTCTGGCATCGGCAAGCATTGACACTTCGACCTTGCCGTTCGGGCAGATGCTCGACGGTGTGATCGGTCAGTCCGTTAATGCGGCAGGTGCTCTTCTCGGAAACCTCAACCAGGGAGCAGCGGAAAAGCGGCAGCAGGAGCTGCAGGCGTACGTCAGCCGTCATTACGCCGACGCCCCCCGCTCTGAGATCAACACCCGCACGTGGGAACGTATTACCCAAAGCCAGCAGAGTAAAAACATTTCGAAGGGGTTGGCGCACGTGATCCAGGCCAGAGAAGCCATGCTGGCCGGGGATCTGGCGGCCAGCGAGCGCAGTTTGCGCCTGGCAGCCAACCGGGACACCAACAGCCAGAACTTCCTCCGCCAGCCGTTTTTCGAGCTAAGGGCCGAACAGCAACAGACGCGAGGCATGCAGCAGAACCTTGCATTCGCGCTGAAAGGCGATTATCCGTCGCTGAAGATGTACGTCGAGCAGGCGCGGTTGACGCCGCAGGGCAAGAAGAACAAGGCCGAAGCTCTGATGAAAGTGTTTGATCAGTTCGGCCGACCGCCAGAATATTACGGTGAGGTGATCAACCTGGCGAATACGGCTGGCGTAGACACGAACGCATTGCTTGCTGACTGCCTGGCTAACTATTCGAAACAGGGCGTCAGCTGCGCCAAAAAAGCGGTTGGCGGAGAGCAAGGCGCTGCTTCACCCTACATGAACGTCCTCAATTCGCTCCTTGAATAACTAGCCAAGCCTGCCGATGGCGCGCATCGGCAGGCTTATGGGGCAACACATTTTTCAATCGCCTCTTTACAGTTTGCAGGCTCTGCCCTGCACATCAGCAGGGTGAGTCGGTTTCGCGCTGGTTTCTGCTTCCTCTTCCATAGCTTATTCGGTCCCCATGCTCTCGACGTTACGCTTATGCCGGCGCCGGCACGCGGACTCGGCCGGGTAAAAATGAGATGGACGGCAGCTCAGCCAGGCGGTTGGTGTTCGGCTTGCCGGCTCTCAGGAAAAACCTGAAAACAGCTTCCTCTGGCCCGGGTGCATGCGCGATGATCCCGATGTTTACTCATGAAGCAGAGGGATGAATGAGCAGGCGCATTAGATCAGGGTTATGGCTGCTGGTATTGATGCTGGCACTGACTGTGGCGTTAGCGGCGGGCTGGTACTGGGCTCGACAGGTCGATACGCCACCGGGCGAGGCGGGTGAAGCGGGCGAGGCGAGTACGCCAACCGAGCCGGTCATCCGTGAGTCGAAAGTCGAGCCAGGTGAAAAGGTTTTGGTCGTCGAAGGGCAGTGGCGAGCACTGCGAGAGGCAAGCGTGCGCATGCAGCGTGCCGGCCGGATAGCCGCCTGGAATGTGCAGGACGGCGCAGTTGTCGAGGAAGGCGATCTGCTCGGGCAGATGGTCCTCGGCGATTTACAGGCGCGGCGCGGCCAGGCGCAGGCGCGGGTGAACATCGCCAGGCACCAGGCTCGTACGCTGCGTCAGCTGGTAGCTGGTGGATATGAGCCACAGGAGCGCCTGACTGCCGCCGAGGCCGAGCTGGAGAGTGCGCAGACCGAGCTCGCCTCGGCTGAACAGGCAATGGAGCTCACGCGCCTCCGCGCGCCGATCGGCGGCCGGGTCAGCATCCTCGCCGAGACTGACGTGGAGTTCTCGGAGGGCACAGACGTGGCACAGGTGATCGACCGGGATCCGCTGCAGGCCGTGGTTCGTGTGGAAGGTCGACACGCGGCCCGGCTGCGTGCCGGCGCGCTGGCACGTCTGGAGCTGCCGAGCGCGGGAATGATGGAGGGACGCGTCGTTTCGGTAAGCAAATTGATTGGCGAGCGCGACGGAGTGCGAGCGGACATCGAGATACCCAACCCGGACCACCTGCAGCCTGCCGAGGGCCCGGTCAAGTTTCGTATTCCGCTTTGACCCGCCTACCGTTCGGCGGATATTTTCGCCGCTGAGCGGTGGATTTTCAGGCGTCCGGCCTGGCGAAACAATGCTGCTTTCGGTCGCTCTGCAGGGATCGGCGGGCATCACGCGGTGATCATCTGCGAAGCCGCCGCCTGCTCAATTTGCGTGTACAAGAGTTGGATCTGATCCTCTCGCTCTCCCCCCAGACATCCGGCGCTGAACGGTCAAGCGTGCGGGTTAACGCTCGGCTAGACTAACCGCTCTGGCTCGTTGAGGGATCTATGCGGTTAAGAACGTGGTTGTTGTTGGGTGTTGCAGTGCTGGCCGGGGTCTATCTGATCCGCTACGAGTCCCATCATTCCTATTACCAATCCCTTTTTCTCAGCCGTTACGCCAAGGACCTGACCTTTCGCGTAGAAGACGGGCCGAGCGATGCCGTGCGCTTCCCGCAAACCGGTCCCTTCGATGTGCGCCTGGGTTATACCGCCATTCCCCGATTGACGCCTCGGCTGCGCCAGTATGGCTTCGAGTTGACCAGCCAGGCGCGATTGTCGCCGGCCATGCTGCAGTACGTCGACTATGGCCTGTACCCGCCTTTCGAGGAAAAGACCCAGGCCGGGCTGCAGGTGCTTGATTGCAAGGGCGACTCGATCTACGCGTTCCAGTACCCGCAGCGTGCTTATTCTGATTTCGATGCAGTGCCTGATCTGCTGCAGCGCAGTCTGCTGTTTATCGAGAACCGTCGCCTGCTCGCGCCCGGCCGTGACCGGGCGAACCCGGCGGTGGATTGGCCGCGTCTGGCCAGCGCCTCGCTGGCGCTGGTGACTCGCCGTTTCGATGACGACGGTTCCACCCACGGCGCGAGCACGCTTGCCACGCAGATCGA
>CAYZFU010000225.1:0-759 GCA_964477725.1 uncultured Halopseudomonas sp. | reverse complement strand
ACCGCCATTCCCCGGAAGGACGCACCTTCGAGCCGAAGGACAAGCTGGTGCAGATGGCTTCGGCCAGTGTGCGGGCTTACCGACACGGACCCTACACCCTCGAGGCGCGGCAGCAGCTTGTGCTTGACTACCTGAACACCGTTCCGCTCGCCGCCGCGCCGGGTTTTGGCGAGGTCAATGGCGTCGGCGATGCGGTGTGGGTGTGGTTCGGCCGTGAATTCGAGCGCTTCAATCGCGACCTCCAGGGAGAAGCGGGCATCGAGGCGCAGGGTCAGGCGCTGCGCCAGGGTCTGGCGATCTTCGTCGCACAGCGTCGCCCTTCCTATTACCTGCTCGCCGGCCGCGACGATCTGGCGGAGCTGGTCGACAGCCACCTAAGGTTGCTTGCCCGCGACGGAATCATCGACCGTGACCTGCGCGACGCCGCGCTGGCTGCGCCGTTTGGCTTTCGTGAGCGCGGTCAGGCATCCCGTATCCGACCCGTAATTGATGCCGACAAGGCGGTGACGGTTTCGCGGGTCCGTCTGGCCGGCTTGCTCGAACAATCGCTGTACGCGGTAGACCGGATGGATTTGCGCGCAGGCAGCAGCCTGCATGCCGACCTGCAGCAGGCAGTCAGTCAATATATTGAAAACCTCGCTGATCCAGCCTTTGCCGAGCAGGCTGGCCTGTTCGGCGAGCGCCTGTTGTCGGCCGAGAAGGTCGCGGCGGTGCGCTATAGCTTCACGCTGATGCAGTATGACGGCGATGGTAATCAGG
>CAYZFU010000224.1:0-5537 GCA_964477725.1 uncultured Halopseudomonas sp. | reverse complement strand
GCCAGGACCGAAGAAAATCTTAATCCACTGTCCGGAATCAGTTGACCACTACAGTACCAGCCATAAGCTATCCATAACCATCCTTCTCGACGACCCCGAGGCGCAACGTCTTGCTGGCTCCGACGTCTTGATTATCCACAAGCTGAAACGTTAGCTTAGCGCATCAATTGTGCCGCCTTTCCAATCAAGACAGCGGGCTACATCATCCCTTGAGCATCAGAATACGCCGGGCACCGTTGAGGACGATGAGTCCCACAAGCGTGCCAATAACCAGATCCGGGTAGCTGGAGCCCGTCCAGGCGACCAGGGCACCTGCGACGATGACGCCCAGGTTGATCAGCACGTCATTGGCTGAAAATATCCAGCTGGCCTTCATATGCACGCCGCCCTCACGATGCTTGGATATCAGCAGCAGGCAGGCGGTGTTCGCGATTAACGCAACGAAGGCGACGGTCATCATGACCAGCGATTCTGGTTCACTGCCAACCAGGAAGCGGCGCACCACCTCTATCAGCACACCAAGGGCCAAGAGCAGTTGGAGCACGCCAGCAACATGAGCGGCGCGTGTTTGCAACCGCAAACTGCGGCCTACGGCATAGAGGGCAAGACCATAGACGGCTGCGTCGGCAAACATGTCCAGCGAGTCAGCAATCAGCCCAGCAGACTGGGCGATCAAGCCTGCGGTCATTTCAGCTACGAACATGATCGCATTGATGCCGAGCAACCAGCGTAGAGTGCCGGACTCTTGAGCGTCGGAAGTTGCAGAGTTTATAGCCGCTGTGATCGTCCCTGGGTCCGCAATGCTTGTCTCTTGAAGAGATGCGCCCAGCCCTAGGGTCGCCAGTTTTGCCGTTATGGGCTCAACCTCCCCGTCATGCACCACTTTCAGCCGTCGATTTGATAAATCAAAAGAGAGTGCTCGAATATTGCTAAAGCTATTCAGCGCCAAGCGGATCATTCGTTCTTCCGATGGACAGTCCATCTTCGGCACGGCAAAGACACTAACTGAGGCATCTGACGCATTGCCGGATACCGGCCCATCGGGGTCAGTTGCAGGCGTCGCATCACAGCCACATGAGTCACCACAGTCTTTTCTCACGGTACGGCTCCAATTGGACCAGAAATAGAATTGGGATAGTTAAAACCATATAGTAGCTATAAGGTCAAGGGAGTGGGATTCTCAGTTGAGATTGGAGTAAGCGCGATGCGTATTGGTCAGCTAGCAGAAGCAATGGGTCTCGACACCCAGACGATTCGCTTCTATGAGCGGCAAGGCTTGCTTGAACCGCCATGTCGGCAGAACAACGGTTACCGTATCTATACCGAGCGGCATGCTAAACGACTCGCCTTCATTCGGCGCTGCCGAATTCTGGACCTGTCACTGGCAGAGATTCGGGAACTCCAAAGCTATGGGGACGATCCTCACCAGCCGTGTGCGGCAGTGAACATAATGCTCGATGACCACATTGCTCATGTACGGTCGCAGATAACTGCTCTACATGCGCTTGAGAGACAGCTTGTTGCACTGAGAGGACGTTGCTCGGATGAGCGCGAAGCAGCCGAATGTGGAATCTTGGAGGGAATCAGCGAAGGGAGTGGACCGGCTGACAGTTGTCAACGCCGTTAAACAAGATAGGATTGAGCCTTTCATCCTTATCTTGTTGTTTATTAGGCGTTTATTAAAGGATTTTTGTACACTGATAAAAAGAGTCGTATGGGAAAAGCGCCGGGCTCGGAAAACCGGCAGGAACCCGGGCTGAAAAAAAGGGAAGCTCGATGGTGGAGCTGCCAAGGGGAGCAAGAATATCTGCAGTGCTCATGACGCATGCCTTTGCTTGTACTGTATGGGCATACAGTGCAGCGCCGCGGCCGTTGTCACAACGTGGTTCGCGAGGCCCCCGATGAACGTTTCGAAGCGGTGCCGGTACGGTGATCCGCGAAGCTACTGTCGGCATCAGGCATAAAAAAACCTCGCCGAAGCGAGGTTCTTTCGATTCTTCCGGTCATCCAAGCTGACCGATCCGTCCTTAATCATCCTTGAGGTCTGCCGTCCTGGCGTTTTCCGTAACCCTATCCGGTGGCGTCCTGCCTGATCTCTAAGCGCAAGGTTAGGCTTGAATGATCAGCTCGACTAGAAGCGATTGACACCGCATCCGGTAAGCAAAGGCTTACATCAGCGCCCGTCATGATTCGCGTCCCAAACGCAAATAGAGAACCATCCAGAAGCACGCAAGGCAAAGCATGGTGGTTGGATAAAATAGAACAGCGGCTTCGCCTGCAAATAGCGCTCGCACAATTTCGTCTGGAGCAACACCTCGCACGAATGCGTCGACGACTGCGGCTCCGATGGTCAGCAGAACTACCAACGCGCAGATTCCAAAGATCGTAAACGTGCGTTCCGTCCGCTCAGTCGGGCTGGGCTGCATAGCGACTCCTTTCGCCTTCAATGAGAAAAGACATCAGCCAGGAGGACTGCTAGTGCCGCTGCGGATGAGCTAATCCGATAGAGAGGTCGGTCACGCTGCGCTGGTGATACTTCGTCTGAGGGGCGAAGCGTAACGTGTTAAATCGTAGGAGGGCAGGGCGAAGTTCACAAAATCGAGCACGCCTAGCAGTCGTTGATGGTTCCGCGGCAAGGTAATGTATGAAAAATGGGCGGTTCGTCAACCGCAGATCGGAAGTGTAGGCGTCGGGTTTCCCGATTTCTATAGCCGTTGTGAACCTGTAGGTTCACAACGGCTACCTTTGTCAGTCCTTCATCCTAACTCGCGACATCGAGTGCATGCGTTTCGGTAGCGAAAGGTACTCATTGTGAACCTACAGGTACACTTCGACGCACCAGTACATTATCCGGCTAGATGGCTCTTCGTTAACCGACTCCCGCCGGCACGAGGCAGCGGATAGCACGCCCCAAAACGACCACCGCTTTGGTTGCTAGCGGTCCTATTGCGAAAAAAGGTGAATTACAGCCATCACCTACCGCAGGAGGCGCGTTTATACTGCGCACGTTCGACCTGAGTCCTGGCTGATCCAGGCTCAGCAGCGCTAGCTGGGGCGCTCGAAACAAACAGCTTTTTCTCACGCCGGTCTGTCCGGCTATTCAAATCGATGTATTAGCAATACGAGCTTGTGCTCACTCCCCTAAGTGCTGGCCCCGTCCAGCCTCCAATAAGCGGTTGTTCTACCGACCCCGATAAGCCCATGCCAAGCGTCCCGATCCTATGATCGTAACCAAGCGACTGAGGCCTAAGCGACCCCGCCGTTCGAAGAGATCGTCTCGACAGTAACGGATTGGAAAAAACCTCTGGAGACGCTGACTCCCGGGGCTTCCAGCCAACGCTCGCAGCGTGAAAACGCGTGAAAAGCACTTCCATACGTCCATAACTTCATCCGCGGATAGGTTGCTCGTCCCCATCTCGGGGCGTAGCGCGCCCGGCCAGCACCTGTAGGAGAAAGAAACGTGGCAATCGCAAATACCGGGACTGTGACACCCGCACTTAACGTCACTCGCTCGCGTCCGCCTCGAACGAATCGAGCGCAAACAGAACTGACCGTACGGTTTTTCGGCCATGAGCGAAAAATAACCGGGGTCGTCAGACAGCTCATGACCGAACTGTACGGCGGCGGCCCCCTCACTATGCATCGATCGAAGTATCTTTATGACTATGCGAAATGCCGGAGTTGGAACCCGAAACATGCGAGCAGCGGGACGCCTGCTGCTCAACAGAGAAGCGGCTAAGAAGTCCCTTTCTTTCCAGTCAATTGCCAGTGTCGATCAGGCGTGGCTGAAGTTCGCCGAGCATGCCTACGAATTGGGCATCAGACGCCTGGAACAGGTTACGTTCGATTTGGTGAAATCCTACGGAGAGGACCTGGCTGACGATGTGCTAGACGATCTCTACGCCGCGGCGTACGCGCAGCGGTTGGTTAGTGCGGTAAACACCGTCATGCATTTGGCCAGCCGGTCTTGGCGCACAGTCAAGCCGGTGGCTGACTGCGGTATTGCGCGGCGCGTGGCGGTTCGAAAATTTACCCCGTCCGGGATGGATGATGCAGATGTGCAGTCAGCGATCGAGGACATGCGGAGCAAAGGACAAACCGCAGCAGCTGCAGTAACGCTTCTCGCCAAAAGCCTTGGCTTGCGCCTCAAGGAAGCTTCGCTGCTTGATGCCGCGAAAGCACTAAGGCAGGCAGAAATGGACGGCTCGATCGACGTGACTGACGGCACCAAAGGAGGCAGGTCCAGAACCGTGCCCGTGATCCGTATAGATCAGTTCGCCGCCCTACGAGCCGCTGCGAGCGTCCAGGGCCAGGGGCGATCAGTAATTCCGTCGGATCTCGACTGGAAAGCGTTCAGAGAAGGGCCGCTCAAGGCAGCGCGGCTGACGCTGAAGGCGCACCGTATCCACAAATACCATGACCTGCGAGCGGCCTATGCCTGTCGGCGTTACGCGGAGCTGACCGGTCATCCCGCGCCGGTGATTTCAGGTCGGATTGTTGACCGGCATATCGACCATGAGGCGCGAAGCACCATTTCCCATGAGCTGGGCCATAATCGGATCAGCGTCGTGGCTGCGTATGTGGGAGGGCTGCGATGCACCCGCTAATCGAAGCAGTTCACGAACGCACCAGGGCCTACCGCAAGAAAGGCGGCAAAAAAAACCGCAGACAGCAGCACGCGAGGATGATCCAGTTTGCACAGTTCTGCGCATCGGAGGGCCTCACCTCGCCGCAGCAAATCGGAGCCAGACAGGTGATCCGCTATTGGCGCAGTGAGAGGATGATACAGCTGGCCGATAACACCCTAGCGAACCACTACTATGCGCTGGTGATTCTGTGGGAGCTGTGCGGTAGGGCCGGCACGCCACCAAAGCCATTCACAAAGGCGGAGCGCGAGAAACGCTCCCAGTCGTAATCAGCCAGAAGCGGGCGCTGAACTCAGCGCCGCTTCCCCTGGCCAGACATCAAGTAGTCAGCCCAAGCCTGCATCAGGATGCGCCGTTCTTCGAGCAATTCATCCCGAGCGTAAGCCGCCCGGGTGGCGTCATCGTTGACGTGAGCTAGAGCCAGCTCAGCCCACTCATCCGGAAAGCTGCTTACGTCACCGCTGGGCATGCGATAGCTGGTGTTGCGTCGCGACCAGTCCTTAAACGTACTGCGAGCCGTGCCATGCGGAGTGGCGATGCGCCCTTGCTGTTTGTCGATATAACCCTTGCCGCCCTTGTTCACCGCCTGCTCATGCATGTCTTTAATGAGTTTTGAGAGCGTGTTATCCGACAATGGATTGCCACCCTTGCCGGGAAATATAAGCCTCGATCCGCGCGTGCGAGAGCAGTATTCGAGCAGACGTACAGCCTCGCTCGACAACGGCACACGATGCAGCCGACCGGATTTCATGCGGTCAGCCGGCACGGTCCAGACACGACTTTGAAAATCTATCTCATCCCAGGCGGCACTTCGGATTTCGCCAGATCGTGCTGCGGTGAGAACGGCGAAGGCGAGGGCGCGAGCACTGACAGATTCTCGCGTCATCAAGT
>CAYZFU010000223.1:655-5564 GCA_964477725.1 uncultured Halopseudomonas sp. | reverse complement strand
ACTAACAGAAACGCCCCGACTGGTTCGGGGCGTTTCTGTGTCCGGCATTGATGCTTGTGTTTAGAACCGATACGTCAACTGAGTCGAAAGGCCGTGCGCGCTATTGCGGTATTCAGCTCGGTACCCCGGCTCGCTTACTTCGGCAGTGTCTTCGTGCAGGTAAGCGTAAGCGGCGTCAATGGTGATGTCGTCGCTGAGGCGCCAACCGGCACCAAGCGACAGCACCCGACGGTTCCCGACAGGAATTCGTACGGTACGGTCAGTGTCGGTAGTCGGCGAGCGGTCCCAGGCGAAACCGGTGCGCAGCACCCAGCTGGGGTTCAACTGGTAGGATGCGCCCAGCGCGAATGACCAGGTATCAGACCAGTGCTGCTCTTCACGTACGGTGGAGAGGTTCGCAGGCGCGGCATTGTTCTCCACCACGATCTCCTGCAAACGGCTCCAGCGCATCCAGGTCAGGCCGCCGTACAGTGTCCACTGATCGTCTACCTCATAGGTCAGCGAGGTATCGACCGATTCAGGGGAGGTGAAATCCAGTTCGGCGTCGTACTGCCCGTTTACCGCTGCCACCGGAAAGCCCGTTACTTTAGTGCGACCTTCCAGGGTGTAATCGACCTTGGAGCGATACGTCAGTCCCCAGCTCAGCGCGTCAGTCACGTCGACCAACACGCCGGCGTTGAAACCATAGCCAATGTCGTCACCCAGGATGCTTACGCGGCCGTCAGGCAGGGCCACGGGTGTGGTAGGCGGCACGAAAGGCACGGCACGGGTCAGCTTGCCGTCGATCCGGTTGATGGTGGGGCCGAAACCGACGCTGACGCGGTCATTGATCCTGTAGCTTAGCGTCGGCTGAAAGGTCACAACGCGCACCGAGCTGTACTCGCCGTGGTAGCGACCCTGAAAGGCGCTCTCGTAGTCACTAATCACGCCAAAAGGCACATAGATACCGAAACCGGCATGCCAACGATCATTTAGTGGAGTTACGAAATAGCCGAAGGGCACCGGGGTGAAGGGGACCATGTCGCCTTCGCTGGTACCATTCACCGGGCTGCTGACGTCGCTGATCTCAGTTTCCGCATGAATTAGTGCCAGACCACCGCTGACCTCAGTCCGGTCGAGTTGAGACATGCCGGCCGGGTTGCCAAAAACGGTACTGGCATCCAGTACCGATGAAGAGCGACCGGCGAAACCGGTGCCCATGCTACTGGCGCTTTGTTCGTTGATCGCCAGGCCATTAGCCATGATCGGCGAAGATACCGCAGCAACTGCGGCGGCGAAAGTTGTCTTGGACCACATACGTCTGATCATTCAAAACTCCACGATGTCGATGGCGCGGACGGTAGCAAATTGCTCAGGTACAGGCCAGCGGTGCAAGTGGCTTTTCGATAAACGTAGCGAAACGACAAGGTCCTTATTAGGGCGTGTGAGATTCGCTTGTTCAGAGCGAGCTGGAACGGCTGCGCTGTAGTCGGCGCCAATCAGTCAGTCGTGACTGCAGGTCCCGGAACGTGCGAATGCCCTGGCTGCGGGCGCGGCTGAGCAGAACAAGCGCTATCTCCGCCGTCGCCATCGCATCGGCAGCCGCATGGTGACGCTGGCTGTTGTTCAGGCGAAAATGCGCCAGCCAGGCATCAAGGCCGCCACGGCCGATGTCGACATCGGGACATAGCATCGGGGCCAGCTCGGCTACGTCGATGAAGGGGTGCTGCAGGCGCATACCAAGCTCCTGTTTCAGGCTGCGAGCGAGCATTCGCTGGTCGAAGGGCGCATGGAAGGCAAAAAAAACGCATTGATCGGCAAATTCCATGAAGTCCAGCAGCGCGTCGGGCGGAGCGGTGCCACGGGCCAGCTCGCTCGGGGCGATGCCGTGGATCAGTATTGACTCGGTAACAGGTTGGTCAACGCGACACAGCGTGCATTCGTACTGGCTGCCAAGATCGATTGCTCCGTCCTCGATCACCACTGCGCCGATGGACAGCACCTTGTCGCGCTGGATATTCAGGCCGCTGGTTTCAACGTCGAGCACTACGATACGGAGGTGCTCGAGCAGCGTCTCATCCGGCGGCCGGGGCGGGGAAAAGGCGTCGCGACGGCTGCGCTGAGCCTCGCTTAGATTGCTGGTACGGAACCCCGACATCCAGGCCAGAGGGCTCATAGCTGATACCTCAGCGCCAGGCTCGCCTGCAATCGCCGCGCCTGTCGAAACGACTCGCGGAGGATACGACGGTCGAGGTTGTTGAGCTTGTCCGGGTCGATGCGGTTACTGAACGCGGTCCCCTCGCGATCCTGTGCCTGGTGATGCTGCATGCGGATCAGTTGAATGAAGTGATAGGCCTCCTCGTATGCAGCTGCATCAAGTGGCTGAATCACGCCAGCCTCGCGCAACTGCCGCAGCCGCTCCAGGGTATTGCATTCAGCGATGCCGTGAGCGAGGGCCAGAACCCGGGCGCCGTCCACGAAGGGTGTCAGGCCCTGGGTTTTGAGATCCAGCGTGTCTTTTTCCGCACCGCTGCGCGCGACAACGAAATCGCGGAAACGCCCGATCGGCGGACGGTGGGTAAGGGCAGTCTGCGCCAGCATGCGCTGAAACAACGAATTGCCCTTGATTCGCTCGAGAACCCGGGAAAACAGTGCCGAGGCCTCGGTCGGATCGCCCCAGACGACCCGAAAGTCGAAATAGATGGAGGAGTTGAGCAGATTGACCGGCGTCGTAGTGCGAATGAACTGCTCGAAGCGCTCCTGCCATTCCTCAACGGAAAGACACAGCGTCGGATTGCTGGCCATGATGTTGCCTTTACACAGGCTAAATCCGCACGTAGCAAGAGCCTGATTGATGCGCTCCGCTAGTGGCAATAGCCGGCTACGATATGTCTCAGCCTGCTGCGCTGAATCGACGACAAAGAGAATGCCGTTGTCCTGGTCGGTATGTAGCGTCTGTTCCTGTCGACCTTCGCTACCGAAGCAAAGCCAGGTAAACGGGACGCCGGGATCGCCGTGTTGCTCGATACAAAGTTCGATCACCCGGCATACGGTGTGATCGTTCAATAACGTGATGATGTGCGTGATTTGCGCGGCGGATGCTCCATGAGCCAGCATATTGTCCACCAGCCGACGTATGTCGGTGCGCAGTGCGGCCAGCGTGCTCAGTTGCCCGGCCTGGCGCACGGTGCGTGCGAGATGAACAAGATCCACTCGCTGCAATGAAAACAGGTCGCGTTCCGACACCACGCCGACCAGCCGACCCTGCCGCACTACGCAGATGTGCGCGATGTGACGGCTGGTCATGGCAATCGCTGCATCGAAAGCCGAGGCCTCCGGCGGCAGATGGAAGGGCGCGGGTGTCATCACCGACTCGACCGGGCCATCGAGATCGTTCGAGTCGTCAGCGATCACGCGACGCAAATCACGCAGCGTGAAGATGCCCTCAGGGCGTAGCTGTCGGTCGACGATCACGATGCTGCCGACACTTGCTTCGTTCATCTCACGCACCGCCTGGCGGATCGATGTGTAGGGCATACAGCTCACCGGGCTGCGCACGGCGATGTCTGCAAGACGGGTGTCGAGTGAATACTGCGCCCCCAGGGTTTCTGCCGCCTGCGCCTGTGCCTGTTGATTGACCTGATCGAGCAGGCTGCTAACACCACGCAGGGCGAAATCGCGAAATGGCAATGACATGCTGAAGAGCCGGACGAAGTCATTGTGCGGCAGCAACAGGCAAAAGGTGTCATCGCCCGCCAGATGTTCTGTGCGCGTGGCACGCTCGCCAAGCAAGGCCGCGAGGGGAAAGCACTCGCCGGCACTGATCTCGAAGGTCGTGTCGGGATGATCCTGGCCGGCGATCAGCCGCTCTCCTCGCACCAGGCCCTGTTTGACGATATAGAAGTGTTGAACCGGTCCGTCCTGCGGACGGATGATGGAGTCGCCTGTGGGGTAGAAGCGCAGCTGGCAGTGTTCTACAAGCCAGGCCAGGTGACCCGTTTCCATCAGGTTGAACGGCGGGTAGTTGACCAGAAAAGTGATGGTGCCGTGCACGTTCTGCATCACGGCGGTTCTGCCGGCCTGCACGAAGGCATCTGTACTCATGGGCAAGACCTTGTTGTTGGTGTCTGCAGTGTGAGCGCGGGTGCATTGGGCTCCCATCCGACGTAAGTCTAGTTCCCTTTCGGTTTGTAGGGTCTAGGCTGATCGGATAACAAGGAGACGCGCCCATGAATCGCACCTACCATGACGACTATCTTCAATCTTGCCGCCAGCCTGGCCATTTTTGGGCAGACCAGGCGTCTCTGATCGACTGGCACACGCCCCCCACTCAAGTACTGACGCAGGAAGACGGACAGTTTCGCTGGTTCGCCGACGGACTGCTGAACACATGTTATCTGGCGCTGGACAGCCATGTTGGCGCAGGGCGGGGCGAACAGACCGCTATCATTTACGACTCGCCGGTAGCCGGCATCACGCAGCGCATCAGCTATGCCCAGCTCACTGAAGAGGTGGCGCGTTGCGCCGGCATGCTTCGCGGGCTCGGAGTCAGGCGTGGCGATCGCGTCATAATCTACATGCCGATGGTGCCGGAGGCGGTGGTCGCGATGCTCGCCTGTGCGCGACTGGGCGCCGTGCATTGTGTTGTGTTCGGTGGATTCGCCGCGCACGAGCTTGCCGTTCGCATTGATGACGCCGGTGCGGATGTTCTGTTGACCGCTTCGTGCGGCATCGAGGTTGACCGCACCATTTCCTACAAGCCATTGGTCGACGCTGCGATCGCCAAGGCCGAACATGCCATCCGGCATTGCGTGGTACTGCAGCGTCCACGGTGTCTGGCAGAGATGCAAAACGGGCGAGACGTGGATTGGACGACAGCCATGGCCGCCGCCGAGGCAGTCGACGCTGTGCCGGTAAAAGCGACCGATCC
>CAYZFU010000223.1:0-588 GCA_964477725.1 uncultured Halopseudomonas sp. | reverse complement strand
ACTACTGGCAAACCCAAGGGCGTCGTACGGGATCACGGCGGCCACGCGGTGGCGATGCGCTTCAGCATGTCCGCGGTCTATGGCGTGGGGCCTGGCGACGTTTTCTGGGCCGCATCCGATGTCGGCTGGGTGGTTGGTCATTCCTATATCGTTTATGGCCCATTACTGGCCGGATGCACGACGGTGCTGTACGAAGGCAAACCGGTCCGTACGCCCGATGCGGGCAGCTTCTGGCGAGTGTGTGCCGAACACAGGGTGAAAACGCTCTTCGCGGCACCCACGGCATTCCGTGCCATCCGCAAGGAAGACCCGGAAGCCAGCCTCGCCCGCGGCCACGATTTGAGCCAACTTGAACGCATCTATCTCGCCGGGGAGCGGCTGGATCCGCCGACCTGGCAATGGCTGCAGGATCATTTCCAACGGCCGGTCATCGATCACTGGTGGCAGACCGAAACCGGCTGGGCCATCGCTGCAAATCCTGCGGGTTACAAGCTTCAACCGATCAAGCCGGGGTCGGCGACCTGGCCCATGCCTGGGTTCGAAGTGGCCGTGCTCGACGACGACGGTCAGATGGTACAGCCCGGTGCC